>NZ_JBFAZW010000015.1:0-136286 GCF_040682015.1 Dactylosporangium sp. NPDC051485 | reverse complement strand
CGCCCGGCGGCCTACCGCCGGACGGGGTCCGGCGCCGGGGTCGCGGCCAGCAGCAGCGCCGAGGCGGCGGCGAAGGCGGCCGCCACCAGGAACGGCAGGCCCGGCAGCGGCCCGGCGAGGGACCAGGCGAACAGCGCGGCCGCCGCGGCCGGGACCGCCGTGTCGGCCAGCGCGCCGATCGCCGTCACCGCGCCCTGCACCGTGCCCTGCTCGTCGTCGCCGGTGGCCTGGGACAGCCACGACCGGGCCGCGGCGCCGCCGACCGAGCCGAGCAGCCCCACGGCCTGCAGGGCGTAGATCTCCCAGGAGGCCGCGGCGAGGGCGGTGCCGGCCAGGGTCAGGACGCCCACCGCCCCGCCGAGGATCGCGGCGCGCCGGTCGCCCAGGCGGCGTACCACCGGGCCGGTGGCAAGGGCCTGGAAGAGCGCGCCGGCCAGGGCGGCGGCGGCCATGACGAGCCCGAGGTGGGCGGTGGACCAGGCGAAGCGGTGCACGACGAGGAACGTCCACAGGACCTGGCCGGTGATGCGGGCGACGTCGGCGCAGCCGCGGGCCAGGGCCAGGCGGCCCAGGACCGGGCGGCGCAGCACGTCGAGCACGGCGAACGCCGGGCGCGCGGACAGGACCGTGGTGCGGTCGCCGGGGCGGGACTCCGGCAGCACGAACAGGCCGTAGGCGACGTTGGCCAGGGCGAGGGCGGCCGCTGCGTAGAAGGGCAGGCGCACGTCGAGCGCGCCGAGGAGGCCGCCCAGGACCGGGCCGGCGGTGAAGCCCAGGGCGAAGGCGGCGCCGAGCAGGCCGTAGGCGCGGGCCCGGGCGGACGGGGCGGTCACGTCGGCGACGTAGGCGTCGACGACCGTGGTCGTGCCCGCGCAGGCGCCGGCCAGGGCGTGGAAGGCCAGCAGCCAGCCGGCGGCCGGGGCGGCGGCGTGGGCGAGGTAGTCCACGCCCAGGCAGGACAGCGAGAGCAGGAGCACGGGGCGGCGGCCGTACCGGTCGGCGGCCCGGCCGAGCAGCGGGGCGGCGAGGAACTGCAACAGCCCGTAGCTGGACTGGATCCAGCCGGCCCAGCGGGCGCCGTCGGCTGGGGTGCCGGTCAGGGCGGTCAGCAGTGCCGGGGTGATCGGCACGATCAGGCCCAGGCCGAGCATATCGACGAAGACGGTGACGAGGAGGAACGACAGGGCAGGGGCCCGGCGCATGGGGACGCTCCGTAAGGCTGGGAGGACACTGGGTCCCCCCTCGGGCCTCACGGAGGCACGGAGGATCAGATTATCGGTACCGTCAAATGGTTTTTTGCAGCGCGCGGCGCGCGGCCTCGGGCGTATCGGCGGCAAGGGCGGCCTTGGCGATCCGGCGGCACTCCTCGAGGGTGTGGGCGGCCAGGGCCTCGCGCACGGCGGGGATGCTGCGCGGCGCCATGGACAGGCTGGAGATGCCCAGGCCGGCGAGGACCAGCGCGAAGCCGGGGTCGGCGGCCGACTCCCCGCACACCCCG
Source organism: Dactylosporangium sp. NPDC051485 (assembly GCF_040682015.1). Classification (NCBI taxonomy): domain Bacteria; kingdom Bacillati; phylum Actinomycetota; class Actinomycetes; order Micromonosporales; family Micromonosporaceae; genus Dactylosporangium; species Dactylosporangium sp. NPDC051485. Next base: position 134,788 of record NZ_JBFAZW010000015.1, on the reverse strand, counting down.
ACCGGCTTGCCGGCCTCGAGCCCGGCGGCGGCGCAGGCGGCGATGAGCGCGATGAGCGCGGGCTGCCACGGGTCGAGCAGGTCGGCGAGGTCGCCGCACATGCGGTCGGCCGCGAAGGTGTACTGGCTGAGGTCGTTCGTCCCGAGACTGAGGAAGTCGGCATCGCGCAGGATCGCGCCCGCGCGCAGGGCGGCGGCCGGCACCTCGATCATCACGCCGGCGGTCGGGAGCCCGTGGGCGCGGCAGACGGCCGTGAACTCGGCGGCCTCGGCGGCGGTGGCGACCATCGGGGCCATCACCCACACGTCGGCCTCGCACGCGGCCGCGGCGGTGGCGATCGCGGAGAGCTGGGTGGCCAGCACGCCGGGGTCGCGGCGGGCGACCCGCAGGCCGCGCAGGCCCAGGGCGGGGTTGGGCTCGGCGGCCTGGCGCAGGAACGGCAGGGGCTTGTCGGCGCCGGCGTCGAGGGTGCGCACCACGACCTTGCGGCCGGGCAGGGCCGAGAACACCGCGGTGTACGCGGCGACCTGCTCCTGCTCGCTAGGCGGGTCGGCGTGGTCGAGGTACAGCAGCTCGGTGCGGAACAGCCCGACGCCCTCGACGTCGCCGGTGAGGTCGCGGGCGGAGCCGATGTTGGCCAGCAGCGCGACGGGGTGACCGTCGGCGGTCCGGCCCGGGCCCGTGGAGTCGGCCCCACGTTGGCGAAGCCGCGCGGCCCCGGCGTTGATCGCGGTCGCCTGCGCCTGCGTGACCCCGACGGCGAGCACGCCGGTCGCGCCGTCGAGCGACACCATCGACATATCGGAGATGTCCGAGATTTCGGGACACCGCACGACCGCCGGGATGCCCAAGGTCCGCGCCAGGATCGCGGTGTGGCTCGTCGGGCCGCCCTCGGCGGTCACCAGGCCGAGGACCACCGAGGGGTCCAGCCCCGCCGTGTCGGCCGGGGCCAGGTCGCGGGCGGCCAGGATGAACGGGTGGCCGGGCGAGGGCACGCCCGGCATGGACAGGCCCAGGCAGGCCGCGACGAGCCGGTCGCGCAGGTCGTCGAGGTCGGTGACCCGCTCGGCGAGGTATCCCCCGGCCGCCTCGAACGCCGCCCGGTGCTCGGCGAGGACCGCGGCGATGGCGTGCGGGGCCGGGGCGCCGGCCTCGATCGCCGCGAAGGCCGCGTCGGTGAGCATCTCGTCGGTCGCCATGAGCACCTGCGCCCGCAGCACCTCCGCCGCCGTCGGGTCGGCGGCCGCGTCGGCCCGGCGGGTGAGGTCGTCGGCGACGAGGGCGACGGCCCGCCGTACCGCATCCCGCTCCTCGGCGGCCGAGACCACCGCGGCGGGCGACGGCAGCGACGGCGGCGGCGCCAGGTGCAGCACCGGGCCCGCGGCCCGCCCGGGGCTCACCCCGAGACCGGCGAGCTCACGCATCGGACGCATCCAGGGACGGCGCATCCGGGGAAAGCGCAGCCAGGTCGCGGGCGAGGAGCGCGGCCAGTTCGTCGAGGGCGGCCTGCGCCCCCTCGCCGGAGGCCTCCAGGGTCACCGCCGTGCCCTGCTTGGCGCCGAGGGACAGCACCCCAAGCATGCTACGGGCCGGGACGGGCTTCCTGCCGTTGTCCGTGCTGATCGTCACGGCCACGGGCTGCTTCGCCGCGGCGGCGAAGCAGGGCGGCGGGGCGGGCGTGCAGGCGCTCGCCGACCCGACGATCACGGTCCGGGTGGGCACGACAGACCTCCTGAAGCTCGACGGTGACCAAGGCTCAACGATGGCTGGGCTCGACGGTGACCTTGATCGCCGCGCCGCGGGCGACGATGCCGAACGCGTCCGGCTGAACACCAAACACGGCCCGCCGCGGGTGCGGCGGGCCGTGCGGTGTGGCGGTGCGGGCGTTACGGGCGGCCGTAGCCGTAGAGCGTGTCGATGTCGATCGGGGCCACCTTCACCACGGTGCGGCTGTTCGGCGCGTGGATGATCTGGTTGTTGCCGATGTAGATGCCGACGTGCCCGAGCCCGTTGTAGAACACCAGGTCGCCCGGGACGAGCTGGCTGCGGGAGATGTGCTTGACCCTGGAGTACTGCTCGGCGGCGTTGTGCGGCAGCGACACCCCGGCCGCGTTCCAGGCCATCATGGTCAGCCCGGAACAGTCGAAGGTGTTCGGCCCGGCGGTGCCCCAGACGTACTTCTTGCCCAGCTGCGCCCACGCGTAGGAGACCGCCTTGCCGGCCGCGCCGGAGACCGCCGGCGGCGGCCCCGGGTTCGGCGCGGGCTTGGCCGGCGTCGTCGTCTTGGCCTTCGCGGCCGCCGCGGCGGCGGCCTGCTCGGCCTTGCGCTGCATCTCGTCGAGCCGGGCGATGTCGCCCTCGATCTGCTTGCGCCGGGTCTCCAGCTCGGTCTTCTGCCGGCTCTGCGCGGCGACCTGGTCGCCCAGCCGCCGCTGCTCCGCATCGACCGCGCCCTTGGCCGCGCTGAAGGCGTCGAGGTCACGCTGCTGGCTGCGGGAGATCTGCTCGAGGGTGCCGACCCGGTCGGTGAAGCTCTCCGACGAGGCCGCCCCGAGCATGAGCGACCAGGTGGCGAGGTTGCCACCGGTCTTGTAGGCGCTGACGGCGACCTGGCCGGCGTTCTCGCGGGCCGCGTCCATGCTGGTCTGCAGCGGCCCCAGGTCGGCCTGCAGCTTCGCGATCGCCGCCTGGGTCGCCTCGAGATCGCCGTTGACCTTGTTGTACTGCTCGACGACGAGCTCGACTTCCTTGTTGCCCTTGTCGATCTGGGCCTGGATCTCTTCCGGTGACGGGTCCGCGTGGGCCGCGCAGGCGGGCGCGACCATCGCCGCCACCGCCACCGCGGCCACCGCGGCGCGCAACACCGTCCGTCCGTTGAACACAGCAGGTTCCTTCTTCCCGCCGCCTACCGGGTGAGCTGGCGGGTTCGGGCGAGAAGAAGGCGCGCCCTACCGCGGGTCCGCGGATTCACCCCGATGGGGATCTGGTGGGTCCCCGGCTCGCGCGCACGCGACTCGGCGGAGCCTGCCCGGGCCACCCGGGGTTTGGGCGACGACGGCCGGCCAGGCCGAGACCCAACGTAACGGCAAGCCCGCGACCACGAAACCGCCCAGCGATGATCTAAGCGGGACTTAACGAGAACCTGCACTGATCGGAGGACACCCCTCATCGCCCGCACGGTCGATGGCCGGGCGGACCCCGCGCCGGGATCATCGTCTCGCCCTTCGTGTGGTGCCCCGGGCCGGAGGACCCCAATGGACGCCTACTCGCTCGGCCAGCTCTTCGGCTGCGGCCTGCTGTGCCTGTGCCCCCTGATCGTGGCGATCGTCATCGCCGTCGCGGCCGGCAAGCGCGGCGGCGCCAGGCACGACTCCGGCGGTGGTGGCGAGCCACCGCCGGCGAAGACGTGGCAGCCGCCGCAGCCGGCCCCGCTCTGCGGCAGCTGCGGCGGCAGCGGCAAGCAGTCGGACACCTGCAACGGCGGCTACGTCTACGGCGCCGACGGCCGCCCCCAGCATCACCACTTCTGCGGCGGCACCGGCTACGTGCGCTGCACGAGCTGCAACGGCACCGGCCACCGCTGAGGCCGGCCTTTGCCCGCACATCACCTTCTGTGCCACCAACGCCACCGTCCGCAGTATGTGTCGTCGCGGTTTCCGGCTGAGCGCGATGGCGTTGGGAAGTGTCGATGTACGGCTGAGGCCAGCGCTATTTCGGTGCGGTTGGCCGGCCGACCTCCATGACTTCGTCTGCCAGACACAACCCGGCACAGGAAGGGCAGTCACGCTGAGTCGCGTCGAGGTCGCAGACCCACGACGGGTGCACGCTTCCGCTTGATGTCAGTGCGCTGGCTGCCTGCGGCCTGCGGGCCCGATCAGGTACACCCGATTGGACGGTTCCAGGGGCATGCAAGGCCTCGCCGGCCCTTCGTGACGTCAGGTCGTCATCGCACAGATGTATCGGACGCGGCCCGCGCGATGTCGCGCGCGAGGTGGGAGGCACGCAGGCCGACCGACCGTAGTCGGCGCAGGTCCACGAGCGTGTCATGCATGAGCTGGACGTGAAAGTAGTTGACATACTCCAGGACCGCGAACAGTGCAAAGGCCAGTCCTGGCCAGGAGGTGCGCCCTGGATCCGTCGCCGCGACGGATCCAGTGGCCACGAGGCCAGCGGCCAGGAACAGCGGGTTGACGATGCGGGCCGCGCGAAATGCCGCCAAAGCCGGAATGTGGCGCCGGCGAACGCTCATCTGATGCAGTTTGGCTACCCAGTACGCGGCGCCCTCGACAAGCAAGAGCGCAAACAACGCGAAGCCGACCAGGTTGGTTGCCGTAGCCGGTAGCCCGACCAGGCCGAACCATACCCCGCCTTGCAGTGGGATGTTCATGAGTTCCAGCGCAGCCAGCGAGCGCAGACGTCGGCGAACAGCCTGACCGGGTGTTGCGCCGATGGGGGCACTCCGCACGCCAGCCATTATGGATCATGAACTGCCGCGACCTATGTCAACGACACCCGCTACTTCGGCGTCACCATGCAGGCCCTCATCGATGTCGATGCCACCGCGGCCGCGTCGATTCCGGATGGAAGGCCCGGCTGACTGCCGGGCCTCCCATCCGAGGGCGACGTCGTGGCGTGCCTCGTCGAGACAGCTGCGAGCATCGCTGAGCACGTGCCGGCGTGCGTCAAGCGCTCACCGGCACGTGGCCGGACGACGAGACGCACACCCCGGACTTCGACACAGACCTCAGTCCTGGGCGCGTCCCGTGGTGAGGCGGGCGAGGACCAGGGCGACGAGGATGACCAGGCCGTACACCGCCTGGATCCACTGCGCCGAGACGCCGGCGAGGGTGAGCACGTTCTCGACCAGGCCGAGCACGAGCACGCCGCACAGGGCGCCGAAGAGGGTGCCCTTGCCCCCGTTCATGCTCACGCCGCCGATGACCGCGGCGGCGAACACCTTGAAGATCATGCCGTCGCCCTGTGCGGCGGCGATGGAGCCGAGGCGGCCGGTCATGAGCAGGCCGGCCAGCGCGGCGAGCAGGCCGGCGATCATGAAGACGGCGTACATGACCCGGTCGGTGCGGATGCCGGCGGCCCGGGCCGCGTCGGCGTTGCCGCCGATGGCGTAGACGGCCCGGCCGTGGCGGAACCAGCCGAGCACGGCGATGCCGGCGGCGAAGACCACCGCGCACACCCAGATCGACAGGGGCAGGCCCAGCCAGGCGGTGTTGCCGAGGTACATCACCGACGGCGGCGGGTCGAAGAGGCTCTGCCCGCCGGTGATGCCGATCTGCACGCCCCGCAGCGTGATGAGCATCCCGAGCGTGACGATGAACGCGGACAGCCCGAAGCGCAGGATGAGCACCCCGTTCAGCGCGCCGACGAGCACGCCGGCGAGCAGGCACAGCGGGACGGCCAGGGCGGTGGCCCATTCGGTGCCGAGGCCGTGGCTGGCGGCCGGGATGACCAGCGCGACCCCGAGGGCGGGGGCGAGCCCGACGGTCGACTCCAGCGACAGGTCGAAGCGCCCGCCGATGAGGATGAGCGTCTCGGCGAGCACGAGCAGCGACAGCTCGGTCTGCTGCTGCAGCACGTTGACGAGGTTGGCCCGGGTCAGGAAGACCGGGTCGATGAGCGCGCCGACGACGAGCAGCGCGACGATCGCCGGGACGAGCGCCAGGTCGCGCATCCGGGCCAGCCGCGGCACGGCGCGCCGCCGCACGGGCGTCTCCTGAGCGGGAAGCGTGGTGGTCATGCGGAGACTCCTTCGACGGCGGCGACCACGTCGGTGTCGCTCCAACCTGCCTGCAGCTCGGCGGTGACCCGCCCGTGGAACATGACGAGGACCCGGTCGCAGTGGCGCAGGTCGTCGAGCTCGTCGGAGACCATGAGCACCCCGGTGCCGGCGTCGGCGGCGGCGCGGACCGCCCCGAGCAGCGACTCCTTGGAGCGCACGTCGACGCCCGCGGTCGGGTTGATGAGCACGAGGACCCGCGGCCGGGTGGACAGCGCGCGGGCGAGGACGACCTTCTGGGCGTTGCCGCCGGAGAGGCTGGCGACGGGCGCATCGGGGCCCTCGGCGCGGATGTCGTACTGGCGGATGAACTCCTCGGCCACGGCCCGCCGCCGCGACGGCACGATCACGCCGGCGGGGCCGAGCCGGTCGGCGATCGGCATGGTGGCGTTCTCGGCCACCGACAGCAGCGGCACCAGTCCCTCCCGGTGCCGGTCCTGCGGGACGAGCCCGATGCCGGCCTCGAGCGCCGCGGGGACGCCCGGCCCGACGGGGTCGCCGCCGGCGTGGATCGCGCCGGTGCTCGCCCGGCGCAGCCCGCCGACGGTCTCGGCCAGGGACACCTTGCCGCTGCTGCCGGAGCCGGTGACGCCGACGATCTCCCCGGCGCGCACCTCGAGGTCGAGCGGTTCGTAGGCACCGTCGAGGCCGAGGCCGGCCAGCCGCAGCGCGGCCGGCGCGGCGGCGTCCACCGGGGGCCGGGGCGCGGCGGCGGTGAGCCCGGCCGCCTCCCCGGTCATGGCCGCGACGAGCTCGTCGTGGCCGATCCCGGCGACCGGCAGGGTGAGCACGTGGCGGGCGTCGCGCAGGACGGTGACGGTGTCGCACACCGCGTGGACCTCCTGCAGGTGGTGGGAGATGAACAGCATGGTGACCCCGGCCGCGGACAGGGCCCGCATGCGGGCGAAGAGCCGCTCGATGGCGGGGCCGTCGAGGCGGGCGGTCGGCTCGTCGAGGATGATGAACCGGGCGCCCTGCGACAGCGCCCGGGCGATCTCGACGAGCTGCTGCTGCTCGACGCCGAGCTCGCCCGCGAGGGCGCCGGGGTCGACGCCGACCCCGTACTCGTCGAGCAGCTCCCCCGCCCTGCGCCGCAGCGCGCCCCAGCGGATCGGGCCGCGGCCGGCCTGCCGGTTCAGGTAGAGGTTCTCGGCCACGCTCAGCGTCGGGATGATCGTGGAGCGCTGGAAGACGCAGGCGACCCGCCGCCGCCAGGCGACCCGGTCGGCGACCGGCGGCGCGGCGAGGCCGCCGAAGCGCACCTCGCCGCCGTCGGGGCGCTGCAGCCCGGTCAGCAGGGACACGAGCGTGGACTTGCCGGCGCCGTTGCGCCCGACGAGCGCGTGGGTCTCGCCGGGCGCGATGCGCAGGGTCACGCCGGACAGCGCGGTGGTGGCGCCGAAGCGCTTCGTGACGTCGAGCGCCTCCACCGCCGGGTCTGGGCCGGCTCCGCGGAGCCTTGCCGAGCCAGACCCGGCAGCGTCGGCCGGTTCAGCAGCAGTCATCATTTGCCGATCTGGTTTCCCCACAGCGCCGTGTCATCGACGTTGGCCTTGGTGACCAGCGGCGCGGGCAGCTGGTCCTCGAGCACCCCGTCGCGGACCTGCACGATCGTGCTGTCGTGGTCGGTCTTGCCGGGCTGGAACGTCTTGCCGTCCACCGCCGACTTGGCGTAGAAGAGGGCGTACTTCGCGTAGAGGTCGGCCGGCTGGGACACCGTCGCGTCGATCTCGCCCTTGCGGATCGCGTCGAACTCCTGCGGGATGCCGTCGTTGGAGACGATGAAGACGTGCTTGGGGTCGCTCGGCGGCACGATGAGGTTCTTCGAGCGCAACAGCTGCAGCGTCGGGGCCAGGAACACGCCGCCGGCCTGCATGTAGATGCCGTTGATGTCCGGGTGCTGGGCCAGGCGCGTCTGCAGTGCCGCGGAGGCCTTGGCACCTTCCCATTCGGTCGGCTCGGCGAAGACGGTGATCCCGGGGTACTTCTTCTGCATGCACTCGGCGAAGGCCTCGGACCGGTCGCGGCCGTTGACGCTGGACAGCGAGCCCTGGAACTCCACGACCTTGCCCTTGCCGCCGAGCTTCTCGCCGAGGAACTCGCACGCCTTCTGCCCGTAGGCCCGGTTGTCGGCGCGCACCACCATGAACACCTTGCCCTTGTCGGGTCGCGTGTCGACGGTGACCACGGGAATCTTCTTCTGCTCCAGGGTGGTGAGCGTGGTGGCGATCGCTCCGGTGTCCTGCGGTGCCATCACGATCGCCTTCGCGCCCTGGCTCGTCAATGCCTGGGTGTTGGCGACCAGCTTGGCGATGTCGTTCTGCGAGTTGGTCGGCGTCATCAGGTTGATGCCGCTGTCCTTGGCGTACTGCGGGATGTACTTGGCGTAGGAGTTCCAGAAGTCGGAGTCGGCCCGGGGCAGGTCGACGGCGATCGGCGCGCCGCCTGCGCCGGAGGCGGTGGCCCCCGGCGAGTCGTTCGTGCTCCCGCACGCGGCGAGCGTCAGCACCAGCGCGGCGCCGGCAAAACCGAGCAATCTCATGGCGAATCCTCAGGGGGTGTCGGAGTTCCAGATGGGTCCGTCGGGAAACGCATAGCGGGCCAGGCTCTCGGCCCGCATGGTGGAGCTGAACCCGGGCTCGGTCGGCGCGAGGTAGCGGCCCCCGCGCAGCCGGACCGGGTCGATGAAGTGTTCGTGCAGGTGGTCCACGTACTCGATCACGCGGTCGTGCATGCTGCGCGAGACCGCGACGTAGTCGAACATCGACAGGTGTTGCACCAGCTCGCACAGGCCGACCCCGCCGGCGTGCGGGCAGACCGGCACGCCGAACTTGGCCGCCAGGAGCAGGATCGCCACGTTCTCGTTCACCCCGGCGACCCGGGCGGCGTCGAGCTGGACGAACGAGACCGCGTGCAGCTGCAGCAGCTGCTTGAACACCACCCGGTTCTGCACGTGCTCGCCGGTGGCCACCGGCACGGGCGCGATGCGCCGGGCGATCTCGGCATGCCCGACCACGTCGTCGGGCGATGTGGGCTCCTCGACCCACCACGGGTCGTACGGGGCGAGGGCCCGCACCCACTCGACGGCGGCGCCGACGTCCCAGCGCTGGTTGGCGTCGACGGCGATGCGCACGTGCGGCCCGCACACCTGCCGGGCGATGCGCATCCGGCGCAGGTCGTCGTCGAGGTCGGCGCCGACCTTGAGCTTGATCTGCGTGAACCCGGCGTCGATGGCCTCGCGGCACAGCCGCGTGAGCTTGTCGTCGTCGTAGCCGAGCCAGCCGGGCGAGGTGGCGTAGGCCGGGTAGCCGTCGGCGAGCAGGGTGGCGATGCGCTCGTCGCGCCCCTGCGCGCCCGCCCGCAGGATCTCCAGGGCCTCGGCGCGGGTGAGGGCGTCGGTGAGGTACCGGAAGTCGACGAGGTCGACGAGCTCCTCCGGCGGCATCGAGGACAGCAGCTGCCACAGCGGCAGCCCGGCCCGCTTCGCCTTGAGGTCCCACAGCGCGTTGACCACGGCGGAGATCGCCATGTGCATGACGCCCTTCTCCGGTCCGAGCCAGCGCAGCTGCGAGTCGTGCACCAGTTCCCGCCACAGGCCCCCGAGGTCGTCGAGGATCTCCTTCACCGGGCGCCCGACGAGATACGGGCGAAGGGCCAGGATCGCCGCCGTCTGTACCTCGTTGCCGCGCCCGATCGTGAAGGCGAACCCGTGCCCCTCGTGGCCGTCGACAGCGTCCGTGCGCAGCACGACATACGCGGCCGAGTAGTCCGGGTCCGGGTTCATCGCGTCGGAGCCGTCGAGCTGCCGGGACGTGGGGAACCGCACGTCATAGGTGTCCAGCGCCACGAACCGGTTGGTCATCGGCCCCGCCTTATCGTTGATGCTCGCGAATACATCCGATGTTTAGCAGGCGCGGGCGGGCGAAGGCAAGGCTTTTGAGGGCAGAAACAGAAGTCCGCCCGCGACTTGACGGACGGAGACCTCGGATGTTCACTCTCTATTCGAGGGTTGCCTATGGTTCGGCGGCGGAGCCACCGCCGCGGATCGTCGGCGACGCCCTGTTGTCGTGACGCCGACGCGGCAGCCGGGACGAGGTGCCGCCCGCGGGGCCCCGCGGGCGGCACTTTTTCACGTGTGGCGCTACTGGGCCAGGAGGTCGAACTTCTCCCAGGCCCCGATGGCGTCACGGTTGGCGATGAGCGGGTTGGCCCCCGCGTTCTCCGCGGTCACGTACTTGTTGTTCACCGTGGCCTGCAGGCTCACGCTGCCGTCGGCGTTGCGGATGAGCCGGAACGTCTCCCACGACCCGGCCGAGGCCCGGTTCGCGATGAGCGGGTTGGCGCCCGCGTTCTCCGCGCAGACGTACTGCCCGTTGGCCCGAGCCTTGAGCGCCACGTTGCCCGACCCGAGGTCCACCACGTCGAACTTCTCCGCGGTGCCCACGGCCGTCGACGAGGCGATCAGCGCGCCCGTGCCGCCGCCCGGGGCCGTGACGTAGCGGCCGTTGATCTGGGCCCGCAGCGCCGAGCCGCCGCCACCGCCGGTCGTGGCCACCCGCAGCGAGGAGATCTGGTCGTTGCCGCCGGTGGTGAGCAGGCTCGGGGTGTCGGCGGTGAACGTCCAGGACGTGCCGGAGAAGCCGCTGTCGGCGTACCCGGTGACCGTGTAGCCGGCCGGCACCCGGATCGAGGAGATGTTGTCGTTGGCGATGCCCGCCGCCTGCAGCTGCGCCAGGTCGTAGTTGCCGGCGCCGAGGGTCACGCCGGTGCCGCCGTAGTTGATGTCGGGGTAGAAGGTAGGACCATTGCCCGGGTTGCCGCCGCCGGCGCCGGTGCCCAGCGAGGAGGCGGTGCCGGAGAGCGTCTTGACGCCGTTGTTGGCCGTGCCGGTCAGCGTCGTGTGGGTGTAGGAGCTCAGCGGCTTGGCGGTGCGCTCCACGACGTACACCGTGCTGGCGGCGGTGGCGAAGGTGACCTCGGCGGCCGTGGTGGTGGCCAGGACCGCGTTGTCGGAGGCCCGGCGCACCCGGATCTCCTGCGTCCCCCACGGGTTCACCACGCGGGCCTGCTTGCCGTAGAGGCTCTTGAGGCCCACGTACTTCGTCTCGTTGCCCTCCCGCTCGGAGCTGACCAGGAAGCCGTCCTTGGCCAGCAGCGTGAACTTGCCGGTGAAGTTGCTGTCGTTCGGCGCGGCCGGGAACACCCGGATCTTGTCGTTGTAGGACTGCATGAGCGACTCGTTCGTGGCGGCCAGGTGCACGCCGAGGTACTCGAACACGCCGTTGGTGTTGTTCGTCATGCCGTTGGGGTAGTTCTGGTACCGCTGCAGCATCAGTTTCATGCCGGACAGCGCCTGGTCGCCCAGGCCCAGCCGGGCCGCCTGGATGGCGTCGTTGGCCCAGACGTTGCTGTAGGGGTTCGGGCGGGTGTTCCAGCTGTTCAGCGCGGTGGTGTAGTCGGGCGCGCCGATGCCGGTCAGGTCGTAGGGCCAGATCAGCTCGCTGGTGACGTTCTCGCCGTTGCGCTGCTGGGCCGGGGCCGGCGGGTCGTGCGGCAGCCAGGCCCCGTTGCTGACCTTGTACGGCTCGATGTTGTCGAGCACCTGCTGCCACCCGGCCCGCAGGTTCGCGTCCAGGCCGAGCTGGTTGCTCACCGCGATGGTCAGCGGGAAGATCAGCCGGACCGCGGCGAGGTCGGTGATCGCGTTCTTGACGTCCCAGTAGGTCTCGTGCGCGTTCGAGGAGGCCATGTAGTACCGCCCGGTGCCCGCGTCACGCGAGAGCTTGGACTGGTAGAACTTCACCACCTCGCGCATGTACGGGTAGGCGGTGGACTGCAGGTAGGCGGCGTCGTTGGTGTACCGGTACTGCAGGTACATGTTGTAGGCGGCCTCGGTGCCGGTCGTGTAGATGTCGTTGACGTAGTCGCTGTTGATCGTGCCCCGGGCGTTGCCGTCCCACCCCATGGTCTCCGGGGTCCACAGCCCGTCGATGCCGTAGCGCGTCTGGGTGTACGCCTTCAGGGCGTTGAAGTTGCGGCTGTAGAGCGTGTTCTCGGTGGCGAACAGGTCGGCGTGGTTGGAGGCCAGCAGCGAGTTGTAGACGTCGCGCTGGTTCCAGTACCAGTAGCCGTTGCTCCACTTCGTGTTGTCCTGCGTCGCGCGGAACACGCCGTTGATGAAGTGGAACGGGTAGTTGCCCTGCCCGCCCGCCGCGATCATGTACGTGGCCAGGTAGTACACGTTCTCCAGGTAGTCCCCGGTGCCGGCCGCGCCGCCGTACTGCACGAACGACTTCGCCCAGAACGCGTGCCAGGCGTTGCGGTAGTTGTTGAGGTTCGTCTGGTAGCCGGCGCCCTTGGCCGCGCTGAGCTGGTTGCGGGCCTGGGTGACGGAGTCCCGGTTGGCCGCGTTGATGCGGCTCGCGGCGGTGAACCAGATGGTGTAGCTCGCCGTCGGGGTGATGGTGAGCCGCACCCGGGTGCCGTTGACCACCGAGGTGCTGTAGCCGGCCCCCTCGACGGTGGCGGCGAAGGTGTACCCGAAGCCGTTCGGGTCGGCCTGGCCGCGGCTGAAGCCGGCCACCGAGGCGTCGCTGAACGTGCTCACCTGCCGCCAGGTGTCGAGGTTGGGCACGTCGGCGCTGTTGGTGACGGTGGCCGGGTCCCACATGTTCAGGTCGAACGTCGTGCTGCCCAGGCCGGTGCGCGAGTCGTCGACGTGGATGCCCATGACCTCGGAGCCGGGCACGCCCATGATGGTCACGGTGCGGTTGTTGTCGTACTTGGTGGTGAGGGTGCCGTCGTACAGCGACAGCCGCTGCTGGTACGTGGTGGACCCGCTGTCCAGCGCCGGGCTGGTGTTGAGGTTGAACGTCCCGGCGGCGTAGGCGGACTGCTCGGACAGGTCCGCGCCGGACACCTGCCCGGTGATCCCGCCCGCGTTCCAGACCATCGCGCCGGTCTTGCCGTTGCCGACGGTGAGGCCGTAGATCGGGTTGGTCTGCGGGCTGTTGTAGACGACGTCGTGCTTGGCCAGGTAGCCGGCGTAGTCCACGTCGAGCACGCCGGTGCCCTGGTTGAACGCATGGTCGGTGGTTGCGGCGGTGGCGCTGCCGCCGTGCGCGACGGCGACGAGCGTGCCCAGCATGGCGGTGGCGGCCGCCAGCAGGGTGAGTCGGCGGGGCTTGCCCACGGTCGGACTCCTTCTGCGTGTCGTGCGGCGACCGCCCGCGGCCCACACCCGCCGATCGCGGGGCCACGGACGGTCGTCCGCCTTGGTGACATGCAGTCAACATGGGACCATTGCGTTCGTCAATGGCTACAGGTTGCTGGGGCCGGCGCGGTTTGTCCCGATTTCAGGCTCGCGAAAGGTTGGATGATTCAGCCGGCGAACGCGGAACCCGTCTCCAGCAAGGACTTGAGGTCGCTGAGCACCCAGGCCCAGCCGCCGCCGGCCCCCGTGTCCTCGAACTGCCCGGAGAACAGCGCCGCCAGGGTGGGCGCCTCGCCCAGCTCGTGCGTGACGGTGAGGGCGCAGACCCCGTCCTTGCCCTCCGTGATCTCGTACGTCAGCCGGGTGAACCCCTCGGCGGCGGCCCGCGGGTCCATGAGCATCCGGACCGTCTGCACGAGCCGGCGCGGCGGGTCGACCTCGAGCACCTCGCCGTCGGTGCCGATCTCGGGCGCCCCGGCCGCGATCATGCCCTAGTTGGACCGCCCGACGACCGCGCCGCCCGGCTGCAGCTCGTACTCGGTGCGCCCGCGGTAGCCGTACTGCGAGTTCCAGTCCGCCGAGGTGATCGCCTCCCAGATGCGCTCCGGGGTGGCCTTGATGTAGATCTTGTACACCTGCGTGCCGCTCATTCGGTCTCCTCCAGCTGGTGCTTGAGCGTGAGCAGCGCCCCGGCGGTCTCGGACGTGTACTTGTCGATCCACCGGTCGTGGATCTGCCGGATCGGCACCGCGTTGAGGAAGTGCAGCTTCTCCCGGCCGTGACGCCGGGTCACGACGAGGTTCGCCGCTTCGAGGACCTTGAGGTGCTTCATCACGCCGAAGCGGGTCATCTCCAGCTCCGACTCGAGCTCCGTGAGCGTGCGGCCGTCGCGCGCGAAGAGCAGGTCGAGCAGGAACCGCCGGCTCGGATCGGCGAGAGCCTTGAAGACGCGATCGTCGTCCACCACCGTAAGTTAAGTGACCTTTTGGTCACACGTCAAGCCGGTCACGAAAAATCCGGACTTCTGCCGAAGTCCGGATTTTTCGGACTTTTCGCCCGACGGGGTATATGCGGATTGAGGGCACGGCCGCTGCCCGATTTGCGCAACAAGCCGGGCACCGCCACGAAGTTCCGTATGTTCGCCTGACGGCCCATATGCCCGAGGCAGGACATATGGGCCGGGGCCACGACATTTCGGTCTTTTCGCCGGCCGAGGCAGACGCCCATGCAGCGCACCCGGCCCCCGAGACGGGCCGGCGGCGTGCCGCTACGGGCGGCGCGCCGCGTGCCGCTGGGTCAGGCTCAACTCGGGCAGGTCCTCGAACTGCCGCGGCTGCTGCTCGCGCGGCTCCCCGCCCCGCCACGGCGGCAGGTCGGTGCCCTCCTCCAGCCCGTGCAGCGCGCACAGCCGCCGGTGCAGCTCCGCGTCGGCCAGCACCCGCGGCGTGAACTGCACCCAGTGCGCGGTGCGCACCTGCTCGCCGATGCCGTCGGCCCGGCGCAGGAACCGGCTCAGCCGGTCCCCGGCCAGGTACGCCTCCGGGCCGATGAACAGGTCGTCCTCGAGGTCCCAGCCGGGCCGGTTGCTCGCCAGGTTCGGGTCGGTCTGCACGTACTGGGCGTGCGCCTCCCAGTCGACGGCCAGCACGATCTCCAGCACCCGTTCGCGGTCCCGGTCCAGGCAGAAGACGCCGACGGCGGCGATGTCCGGCGGGGTGCACCGCATGCCCTGGAGGATCCGGTCGATCTGCTCCCGGCCGGCCCCCGAGATGCGCAGCAGGTGCTGCACCTGGTCGGCGATGGCGCCGACCCGGGTGTAGGTGAGCGTCTGGGTGTAGGTCCGCGGGTGCATGGGTGGGTCGCCTCCTGGAGGGGTGCTTAGTCGGCGTAGTCGGCGAGGTGGTCCCGCCCGGCGTCGGAGCGGCCGTCCTTCACCCGCTGCGCGACGTGCAGCAGGGACGGCCCGTCCAGCAGCTCCGACGGCGCGAACCTGGCCAGCCCCGCGAACGTGTCACGGTTCTTGAGCAGGATGGCCAGGTCGTCGGGGAAGGCCGCCAGCCGGCGGTCCAGGCCGGCGTCGACGACCGCGCGGCGCACGTCGGCGAAGAACGCCAGCGGCTCCGTCCCGTGCTCGCGGACCAGGGTGTCGACCGCCGGGGGCGCGGCGACGTCGCCGAGCACGTGGTGGGCGATGACCCACACCTCGCCGAGCGTCGGCCGCCAGGCGAACAGGTGCATGCGGCCCGGGCGGCGCAGCGGCGGGTAGAGCCGGCCCAGGTTGTTGCCGGTGACGAAGATCGGCACCCGGTTGGGCCACTCCCGGTCCGGGTCGATCGGCCGGTCCGCGATGTGCATCAGCTCGGCCAGCACCTGCAGGTGGTTCACGGTGCCGGTGTGGTTCTCCCACTCCCCCACCGTGGTGTCAACGTCGTCGACGATGAGCGCCGCCGGCGTGCCACCGGCGATCGCGGCGCTGGCGTCGCGGTACATCGTCGCCAGCAGCCGCCCGGGCTCCCCGGCGTGGCTGCTCTCGAGGCGGCTCGCGACGACCCGGCGGGCGTCCACCCCCCGCGCGGCGAGGCTCGCGGCGAGCTGGGCCGACTTGCCGTCGCCGGCCCGGCCGAAGATGCCCAGCGTCACCGGCCGCAGGTCGGTGTTGAGCAGGTTGCACAGCAGGTGCTTGTGCACCTCGGCGGCGAAGCGGGGCAGCAGCGAGATCATGCGGTCCCCCGGGTGCGGCGCAGCCGCAGCAGCGCGCCGTCGAAGTCGTCGCCGAACTCGTCCAGGGCGTCGTCGATGTCCCCCGCCGGCGCCTGCGGGGCCGTGCGCTCGCGCCGCCGCTCGACGGCGTGGTGCAGCGTGGTCGTGTACTGCCCGAGGGCGATCGGCACCCGTTCCCGCTGCGGCAGGCTCACCGCGAGGACCTCGGCGTCGCGCCAGAACAGCTCCGGGTTGGCCACCACCAGCATCCGCACGAGCACCATGATCATGCGGCGCAGCTCGGCGTTCTCCATGGCGGTCTCGCGCTGGGCGTCGACCATCCGCCGCACGGCGTCCTCGAGCTCGGCGAGACGGACCTTCGTGCTGCGGCGGTTCACCAGCTCCTCTGTCAGCTTGCTGATCATCGGCGGGCAGATCAGGCTGAGCGCCTCGGCGAGCATGCCTCGATCATCCCGGGCGGGGCCGCGCGGCCGGATCGACGTTCACGGCACAAGTCGATGGCCGTCCAACCGAAGCATTCCGGCGGGCGGGGCTCGCGACCCGCCCGCCGGAAGGGTCAGCTCAGCGTGACCGCGGTGTCGTCGATGACGAACGACGTCTGCAGCGAGGCGTCCTCGGTGCCGTTCCACTTCAGGGCGACCGTCTGCCCGGCGAAGGCGTTGAGGCTGTAGGACCGCTGGACGTACCCGCTGCCCTTGTCCAGGTTGGACAGCGTGGCCAGCGTCGTCGAGCCGGCCGTCACGGTCAGCTTGTCGTAGGCCGTGGTGGTCGTGGTCTCCGCCGTGTCGACGTGCACCCAGAACGTCAGCGTGGCGGCGCACCCCGCCGGGATGGTGACCGACTGGGTGATGTTCTCGGTGTGGGTGGAGCCGTAGCCGAGCAGCCAGGCGCTGTAGGTGCCGCCGTGCGCGGCCTCACCCGACGACGCCCACTGGCCGATCGCGCCCGTGGTGCCGCCCCAGCTGGTCGCGCCCGACTCGAAGCCCGGGTTGAGCAGCTTCTGGCCGCTGCAGGTGCCGCCGCCACCGCCGCCGACCGTCCAGGTGAAGGTCGCGCTGCCGCTGGCACCGGTCGTGTCGGTCGCCGTCACGGTGCTCGACGTCGTCTGGGCGGTGGTGGGCGTACCGCTGATGAGACCCGTGCTGCCGTTGATGCTCAGGCCCGCGGGCAGCCCCGTCGCGGCGTAGGTCAGGGTCTGGCCTGACGCCGAGTCGGTCGCGGCGACCTGCAGCGACTTCGCGGTGCCCACGGTCGCCGTCTGCGCGCCGGGGTTGGTCACGGTGACCGTGTTGCCCGGCGCGGCGGCCCCGGTGAGCAGGCAGCCGGCGACGGTCAGGTCGATGGCCCGGGACGAGTCCAGGCAGGTGGTGAACCAGTACGTCTCCTCGCCGTAGGACTGGCCCTGGTGGACGGTCACGGCGCCGTTCGCGTCCACCTCGCACGGGTTGTTCAGCGTGCAGCTCTGGCCGTCGTCGTTGCCGGTGTTGTTGATGCCGATGATCTGCCGGTCCGAGCTGCGGATGATCGGCGAGCCGGAGGTGCCGTGGGTGGTCTGGCAGCCGGTGTCGTACCGGATGGAGTCATGCCAGGTCCACTGGTCCTCCTTCAGCGTGCCGACGAACCCGTTGATGTTGCAGGTCCAGACCTGCTTCCAGTAGCTCGACGGGATCGTCATCGCCGCGCCGTCGGCCGGACGGGCGGCGGCCACGGTCAGCGCGGTGGTGTTGTACTTCGACTTGATCGACGCGAACGTGTCGGTGAGCTGGTACAGCGCCACGTCGGTGTTCGTCATGGTCCCGTAGATGAGCTTGTCGGCCCGCACGGTCCCCAGCGACGCCCCGCTGTCGCTCAGCAGCGTCCCGGACCGGGTGCTGGCGCGGTTCTGCAGCACCACCCCGGCGTTGATGAACCCGTTCTCGTAGCAGTGCCCGTTGGTGAGCAGCATGGCCCGGTCGGCGTCGACCGACTGCGGCCACCGGATCAGCGAGCCGGAGCAGTTGTTCAGCGCGATCGTGGCCCCGAGCCCGGTCACCGACAACGCCTGCGCCGGCGCCGCCCCGGCGACCGCGCCGCCGGCGACGGCGAGGATGGCCGCGCCGACGGCGAGGAGGGTCCGTCTCTTCCGCATGGTGGGGGTCCCTTCGTTGGGGTTACGCGCGGCTGTCGTGGGCTACGCGCGTAGCCGCCCGTCAATGTGATTGCCAAACTCACATCGATGAACGTGCCCGTCAACGGACCCGGACCCTTTGCCCTGCCCTGCGGTTCATTCCTCGATGGCGCCGCCGATGCGCCGCAGGTGCTGCCGGAAGGTGTACTGCGGATCCTCCCGCCGCCGGGCGAGGTACTCCGCGAAGCGGGTCTGCTGGCGCAGCGTCTCCCCCGCCGCGATGCGCCGCGCCTGCTCCCGCTCGGTCTCGTGGATCGCCCGCGCGACCGCCAGCACCTCGCCGGCCCGGCCGCCCGGCAGGAACAGCACCCCGTCGTCGTCGGCCATGACCAGGTCCTCGCCGGTCACGACGTGCCCGCCGACGCGCACGGGTTCCTCGTCGCGCGGATCGACGCGCAGCGGCCCGGCCGGCAGCGCGCCGTAGCTGAACACGGGCACCCCAATCTCGGCCAGCTCCCGGGTGTCGCGGTGCAGCCCCCAGACGACGAGCCCGGCGACGCCGGCGGCGGCCGCCTCGAGCACGGTGAGGTCCCCGATGCACGCCTCGTCGCTGCGCCCGCCGTTGTCGATGACGAGCACGTCGCCGGGGTCCGCGTCGGCGTACGCCTCCAGGAACACGTCGACACTGCCGTAGTGCCGCACCGGGCGGACCCGCCCGGCGACGCGCATCCCCGCGGTGACGGGCCGGACCCCGGCCGGCGCCACCCGCAACGCCACCCCGGCCCGCACGCAGGCGTCGGCGACGAGCGGCGTGGTGAGCTCCCCAAATTCGGTCACGCCCGCCATCATCCCCGCGGGCCCGCGGGCCGGGACGGTCCAATCGCCATCGGGTGGCCCGGTGCCACGCCGGCCGGCGCGCGTCGTTCACGCTCGATCCTGCCGGCCACCGGGCGGGGGTACGGGCGGGCTACGGCAGCGCGGCGGCCATCCGGGCGACCGCCGGCCGCGCCTCCAGGTGCAGGCGGGCCACGTTGATGCCGTCGTCGCCGAGGACCGCGAGCAGGGCGCGCTCGCCGACCGCGTACACGGTGAAGTAGCCGCCCTCGCTGCGCAGGGTGGCGTCGCGGAAGGGGCTCTGGCTCAGCACCAGCGCGGTCTGGCGGCCCAGGCCGAACGTGGTCGCGGCCAGGGCGGCCAGGTCGTGCGGCTCCAGCGTCGCGGGCAGGTCGTGGGTGATGAGGAGGCCGTCGACCCCGCCCACGGCCGACCCGCGCACGCCCGGGACGCGCAGGCGCAGGTCGGCCAGCTCCGCGCGGACCGCGGCCAGCGCCGCCGCCATCGGGTCGATCCTGGTGCCGAACGACGCGGCCTGCACCCCCGACGGGTCCTGCTCCGCCCGCCCCTCGCGCCGCGGCAGGCCGCCGGCGTGCGTCGCGGCGTCGAAGAAGGTCACAGTTGCAGGCCCTCCTCGATGCCGCGCAGCTGGTGGCGGGCCAGCGCCAGGTTGGCGCGGGCCTTCGCCAGGGCCAGGTACAGGAACAGGCCGTGGCCGCCGGCCGACGACAGCGGGCGGATGATGTGGTACTGGTTGTTGAGCGTGATCAGGATGTCCTCGACCGCGTCGGGCAGGCCCAGCATCTCGATCGTGCGCAGCTTGGCCCGCACCACGTCGGTGTTGCCGGCCGCCGCGACCGTGATGTCGAAGTCCGGCCCGCCGCCGACGGTGCCGAGGGTCATGCCGCTGGTGTAGTCGACGAGCGCGACCGCGATGGCCCCGTCGATGGTCATCGCGCTCTTCAACGCGACGTCGAGATTGCTGCTCAAGCCTGCCTCCGCGGGGTGCACCGATCGTAGGGGGCCGAGCCTTCCACAGCCCGATCTGCACCGGCAGCCACCTGCGCAGGTTTGAGACATCCGGCTCATCGCAGCATGTCCTACCGCACGATGTTGCGATGACCAGGCGTGCACACTCCCTGTGCTCAAGGTGACCCGCACCTGCCGGAACGCGGCACGCGCCGGTCAGGCGACGGCGGCCAGGTGGACGGCGGCGACGGCGACCAGGCCCGCGCCGAAGACGGTGATGCCGGACGCGGCGACGATCGGCGCCACGCGGGCGGCCAGGCCCAGGAGCCTGCGCGAGCGGGCACCGCGGGTGACGACGGCGCTACCGGCGACGGCCATCACGCCCACGCCGAAGAGCACGACGGCCATGCCGAGGCCGAACGTGAGCACCAGCAGCAGCGCGAACCCGGCCCGGCCGAGAAAGAGCCCGGTGGCGAAGACGAGAAACGCCGACGGGGACGGGGTCAGCCCTCCCGACATCCCGAGCAGCAACAGCCCGGGCCGCCGCCCGTCCCCGTGCACATGCCCGTGGTGATGACCGTGCGGGTGCCCGTGGTCGTGGCCGTGACCCTCTTGCGCGCCGTGCGCGTGATCGCGTCCCTCCTCCTCGCCGTGCGCGTGGCCATGTCCTGTCTCCGCGCCGTGCGCGTGGTCATGGCCTGCCTCCGCACTGTGCGCGTGGGTGTGGGCCGCGGCGTGGGCATGGGCGTGGGCCGGCCCGTGCGAGTGCGAGTGGCCGTGGTGATGGTGGCCGTGCGCGTGGCCCCGCAGGTGCCGCCGGAGCATCCACAGCCCGGTGGCGAGGACGAGCAGCCCGGCCGCCACCTGCAGCCAGCTCGTCAGCTCCTCCATCCGGATCAGGTCGGACAGCGACAGGAACGTCCAGGCGACCCCGATCACGAGCACCGACAGCGTGTGCATCGCGGCCACCGAGCCACCGAGCCAGGCCGCGTCGCGGACGCGCCCCTTGGACCCGGCCAGGTACGCGGCGGCCAGGCTCTTGCCGTGCCCCGGCGTCACGGCGTGCCACGCCCCGGCGAGGAACGCCAGCGCGAAGGCGAGGACCGGGACGCCAGGGGCGTGCAGCAGGTCCTGCAGCCGATCGGAGAGCGAGCCGGCGTTCACGGCGCCGCCCGCCGCCCGCGGCCCGGCCGTGCGGGACGCGCCGCCCGGCGATTGCGTGATTCCAAGGCCGGCGCCCCCGTCGTGTGCAGCTGTGCCGATCGCGCAACAGTGTGCCCGGGCGCCGGTGAGCGCCCGACAACGGTGACGTGAACAATCGCCGCCGCGGGGGTGCGATTCCCGTCACCCCCCTGATACCCCCGAACCGGATTGACCGGAGGGGTGCCTCCAGTATTGTGGAGGCATGCCTCAAGTTGCCCCCAGGTCCTCCTACCGCCTGACGTTCGGGGTCCTCGCGGCCTCGACCGCGGCATTCTCCATGCTGCAGTCGCTGGTCAGCCCGGTGCTGCCGGTCATCCAGCGCGACCTGCACACCGGGGCCGGCACGGTGACGTGGGTGCTGACCGCCTGGCTGCTCGCCGCGTCGGTCGCCACCCCGCTCATGGGGCGCGTCGGTGACATGATCGGCAAGGAGCGCACCCTGCTGGCCGCGCTCGCGGCGATCGCCGCCGGGTGCCTGCTGGCGGCGCTCGCGCCCAACATCGCGGTACTCATCGTGGCCCGGGTCGTGCAAGGCCTCGGCGGGGCACTGTTCCCGCTGTCGTTCGGCATCATCCGCGACGAGTTCCCGCCCGGCCGGGTCGTCTCCGCGGTCGGGGCGATGTCGGCGGTCATCGCGCTGGGCGGCGGCGCCGGCATCGTGCTCGCCGGCCCGGTCGTGTCGGCGCTGAACTGGCGCTGGCTGTTCTGGATCCCCCTGGCCGTGGTCACCGTGACCGGCCTGCTGGCCTGGCGGTTCGTGCCGCCGTCGCCGGTACGCTCGGCCGGGCGGGTCAACTGGCTCGCCGCCGCGCTGCTGTCCGGATGGCTCGTCGCGCTCCTGCTGCCGCTGAGCAAGGGCAACACGTGGGGCTGGGGCGCACCACTCACGGTCGGGTTGCTGGCGCTGGCCGTGGTACTGGCGGCGGCCTGGATCACGGTCGAGGTGCGCGCCGGCAACCCCCTCATCGACATGCGCATGATGCGCCTGCCCGCCGTGTGGACCACCAACATCGTCGCGCTGCTCTTCGGCGCCGGGATGTTCGGCGCCTACGCCTTCCTGCCCCAGTTCATGCAGATCCCCTCCTCCACCGGCTACGGCTTCGGCGCCTCCGTCGGCGAGACCGGCCTGCTCATGGTCCCGATGCTGGCCACGATGGCGGTCACCGGCATGCTCAGCGGCCCGATCGCGAGCTGGTTCCCGAGCCGCGCCCAGGTCGTCGTCGGCTCGCTGCTCATCACGGTGGCCAGCGTCGCGTTCGCCTTCGCCCACGAGCACCCGTGGCAGGTCGCCACCGCCGCCGCGGTCTTCGGCGTCGGCGTCGGCCTGGCCTACGCGGCCATGACGAGCCTCATCGTGCACTCGGTGCCGATGGCCCAGACCGGCGCGGCGAGCGGCATGAACGCCAACATCCGCACCATCGGCGCCTCCATCGGCACGGCGATCGTCAGCTCCGTCGTCACCGGCGACCTGCGCCCCGACGGCCTGCCGACGGAGTCCGCGTTCACCGCCGCCTTCGTGGCCCTGGCCGCGGCCGGCGCCCTCAGCGTGGCGTTCGCCCTGCTGATCCCCCGCCGTCGCCACGAGACCCCGGCGACCTCCCCGGCCGTACCCGCACCGGAGCCGGCCGCGGCCCGCTGATCCCACCGGCCTGCGCCACGACGAGCACCGCCGGCAGGTTGCCCCCTGCCGGCGGCCGGTCTCTGCCGGGGCCCGACCTTCTCGGACGTACCGCCCGTCAGTGATCAGCTGCCTCCGCGACGGCGGCCGCGAGGATCGCGGCGAACCTGCGCCGGCCGCGGGACGTGGTCGAGGCCGCCGCGAAATCCGGTGGGACGGGCATCCGGGTGCGGCCTACGATGCCGCGATGGATGCCGCACTCACCGTTCGCCCGGCCCGGGCCGGGGACGCCGCACAGATGGCACAGGTCCATGTGCGGTGCTGGCAGGAGACGTATCGGGGGCTCATGCCGGACGCGGTGCTCGACGATCCGGGCTTCCCCGCCGCCCGGGAGCGATTCTGGACCGTCGTGCTGACCGACGAGCGATACCGCGACAACCGGGCGGCCGTCGCCGAGCGCGACGGCGAGGTGATCGGGATCGCCATGTCGGGCCCGCCCCTGGAGGCCGCGGCGGCGCCGGCGAGGCAGCTGCACGTGCTCTACGTGCGCGCGGCCGACCATGGCACGGGCGCCGGGCGGACGCTGCTGGAGGCCGTCATCGACCCCGCCCAGCCGGCGGCGCTGTGGGTCACCGATCCCAACCCTCGCGCGCAGGCCTTCTACCGCAAGCACGGCTTCGTTGCCGACGGCACGACCCAGGTCGACGACGGCGTGCGGGAGATCCGCATGGTCCGCGACGCGCGGCACCCTCGGTAGCCCAGCCCAGCGCCGGACTCCCACCAGGCGGTACCGGTCCAGCGCTTTTCTCGGTAAAACCTATGTGTAATATAGCTTTTATGTCGACCGGCACATCCGATCCCGGCATCGCGCTCATCCGGGTTGAGGGCGTTGCGTGGGACGAACCGTCTGCGGTGGCGCTGCGCGACGCCATGACCGCGGAGATGCGGCTGCGCTACGCCGACCGGTTCGCGACCCGGGTGGCGGTCGAGGCGGCCACCGTCGCCTACACCTCGGTGGCGTACACGACCGAGGGGCTCCCGGTCGGCCACGCGGCCCTGCGGTGGCACGGGGCCGACCTGGAGCTCAAGCGCATGTACGTCGCCCAGTCGCACCGCGGCCAGGGGGTCGCGGTCGCCCTGCTGGCCGACGTCGAGCGGGCCGCCGCCGACCTCGGCGCGCCGCGCATCATCCTGCAGACCGGGGACCGCCAGCCGGACGCGGTGCGGCTGTACGAGAAGTCGGGCTACACCAGGATCCCGATTTACCCGCCGTACGAGGCGATGACCTTCTCCAACTGCTTCGAAAAGCTCCTGTAACGGGCGTCGATCAGGAGACGATGGTCGGTCAAAGCCTCGCCCGAGCCTTGCCGATCCGTTCAAGCCCTACCTGATCCAACGCGTCAACGAGGTCCGAAAGCGAGCGGCGCCGCGCAGCACCCAAGGCACCGAACCCGCCCGGACCGGCCGATTGGCGGACGGACGTCGTCAAGCGTCACCTCAGCGATCAGAGGCTGTCGCGCCGCGTCCTGCTCCACGTTGGCTTCGCCGGTGAGAACAGGCCCCGTTTGTCGGTGAGCTCGGGTCCCACCCAGCCACCGGCAGGACCGTGCGTTCGTCAATGCAGGACCCGGCCATGATGCCGACCGCCCCAGGGTGGTTCCTCGATGTCGTTGGCTTCCATCAGTGGTGCAGCATGATTGCCACGCCGGCGATCATCAGACCCACGCCGACCACGCCGCCGACCAGACCCACGAGGGCGGTCAGGCGGTGCGGCCAATGACGGGAGGCGCGCCAGGCCGCAACGCCCAAGGCCGCACCGGCCAGGCCGGTTGCCGGAGCCCAATTCCAGCCCGGAAACAGTGGAAGCCAGGCCCAGCCGCCGACCATGGAAAGCGCCGGCAGCAGCCACGGCTGAAGGTCCACCACGCCGGACTGGGGTGGCGGCAGATCCGCGACGAGCCGGGCCAGGTCCGCCTCAGTCCGTGACGCGTAGGCGAGGGAGGCTCGATCCTCGAACTCGGCAAACTCGAGGCGGCCTTCCGCGGCAGCCGCGCCGAGCCGCGCGACGACGGCCTCACGTTCGGCATCCGACACCCGGGTGACGCTCATCAATGCACGGTAGCAGCAGTCCCGTTCGGTCGGGTCGGTCGGCGCTGGTTTGGCCTGCGGCTTGTCGGCCAGTTTGGGGACCACCTCGTTCGGGTGTTTTTCAATGTTCGTGAGTTTCGGACCCGACCTACCGAGGGTTCCTCGCCGAACTGCTCATGGCCGAATGCGACGACCGCGCCCGACGCCGCTGCGAACGCCGGATCAAAGCCGCTGCGTTCCCGCGCGACAAGAGCCTGCGCGCGTTCGACTTCGACGCCAACGGCAACGTCGACCCCGCCACCATCCACACCCTCGCTACCTGCGACTGGGTCAAGAAAGGCATGCCGCTCTGCCTGATCGGCGACTCCGGCACCGGCAAATCCCACCTGCTCATCGCGCTGGGCACCGAAGCCGCCATGGCCGGCTACCGGGTCCGCTACGTCCTGGCGACCAAGCTCGTCAACGAGCTCGTCGAAGCCGCCGACGACAAGATGCTCGCCAAGACCATCGCCCGCTACGGCCGCGTCGACCTGCTCTGCATCGGAGACTTCACCGCCCTCACACCCCTACCCGACTGGATCGGCGCAGGCCCCGTCCCGCACACCCACTGGACGCTGCAAGCCATCCTCGCCCTCGCCGACACCACCCACCACGTCCGCTGGGACGGCGACACGCGCCACCTGCCCGCTGTCGCCGGCATTCCAGCCTCGGCTACCTCAGCCCCGCCGCCTTCGAGAACAGCACCAGCGTCCGGCCGTTGACCGCCCTCAGGGTAGCTTGAGGATCAACACATCGACCCTGTCTGTCGAATCGGGTCAAGCCCAGTTTTGTTCTACGCTTGACGATGGCGGGTCCGGGCTGTGACTTGTCCGAAGAGGCGGCTGTCGGGATTGGGCCGTCCGCGCTGGATTGCAGAGTCGCTCCCGAGTGTCCTCCCGGGCCCGTCGCATCGGTTCGGGCGCGTTTGGCGTCCTGGACCATCCGCTTGTAGACCACGTCGGAGAGGTGCCGTTTGAGCGCCCCCAGCGCCTCCATGGTGGTCTTGCCTTCGGTCAGGCGGCGCCGGTAGTAGACGCGGCCGGGGGTGTCGCGGCGGAGTTGGACGACGGCCATGATGTGCAGGACGCGATTGATGCGTCGGTCGCCGGCTCGGGAGAGCCGGTGGCGTTGCTGGTCACCGGATGACGCCTCGATGGGGGGCGGTGCCGTTCCAGGACGCGAAGTGCGCGGCGCTGCGGAACCGGTCGATGGAGCCGATGTCACCGATGAGCCGGGCGGCCCCGGACGGGCCGATGCCGTGCAGTTCGGTCAGCGTGCTGCCGGCCGCGGTCACGAGCTCGCGTAGGTGCTTGTCCGCAGCCCGGATCTTCTCATCGATGACGGTCAGGTCGTCGATGAGCTCGCGGGCCAGCTGGTGGCGGGTCTGGGCCGCGACGCCGATCGGCGCCGGCGCGGTGCGCAGCAGGTAGCTGGCCTGGCCGCGAGTGAGGAACTTCTTCGCCCCACCGGGGATCAGCTCGAGCAGCAGGTGGTGGATGCGGCTGACGGTCTCGGTCCGGATCCGGCCGAGCTCGTCGCGGCGGTCGACGAGCAGGCGGATGGCGACGGTGGCGTCATCCGCCACCACGGGACGCAGGTTCGGGCGGCGCAGCCCGGCGACAGCCACGCTGTGCGCGTCGACCGGGTCGGTCTTGCGGCCCTGTCCGGTGTCGAACACCCGCACCCGGGCGGAGAGCTTCGCCGGCATGTCGAGGACGGTTTCACCGTCGGCGACCAGCCGCTGGGCGATGTGCCGGCCGATCCCGTTGCAGCCCTCCATCGCCCACACCCGGTCCGGGAACTGTCGGCCGGCCGCGAGCATCGCCTGGTAGCCGTCGGTGTCCGTGCCGTACCGGCCCTGGGCGAGTACCAGCTCGCGTTCGTCGATGACTTCGATCGTGGCCGACCGCTTGTGCGGATCCATCCCGATCACTACACGGCCCATCTGTTGCGTCTCCTCACTCGTACACAGTGGACGTTGTGGGGAGGGCAACGCTACTTTGAGCTGGGCATACCCCTCTTGAGCCACTCCCACGGCGGTGACCGGCGGGCGCACGCCAGATGAGAGTCACACCCAAAGTGCCGTGGACAGCCGCTAGAGAGAGCAACCCGCCGGCCACCTCGACTCAGCCTGGCCGGGCTGAGGTCGTAGATCCAATTAAATAAGTAGCCGCGCTGCGCCTGCTGGCCAGCTGGACCGCCGCCCACGCCCCGGCGGATCCGTGAGCAGCCCTTCCCGCCGACGGTCTCGGGCCTGAACGCGGCGCCGCGCCCGGGGACGGACGCGGCGCCGGTTCACGGGTGCTCACGCCATGGGCACGAAGGCCATGGCGTCGTAGGCGACGTCGGCGCCGGCCGGTGCGCCGTCGTTGCTCAGCAGGACCCGGGCCCCGCGGCCCAGGACGTAGGTGCCGAGGTTGACCCAGTGGTCGGAGCCGAGCGCGCCGTCGGCCTCGGGCCCCTGGTCGATGACGGGGCTGTTGTACAGGGCCTTGTTGTTGGCGACCTTCTGGATGTTGTAGACCGCGGAGGCCCAGGTGCCGCCGTGGCTGGGCTGGTGGGCCCAGATGGTGTAGGTCTTGCTCTGGCCGGGCAGGAGCGGCAGCTCCGGTTCCCAGGCCCCGACGACCTTGTGCTTGGCCAGGGCGCTGCCGGACGCGCCGTGGGTGAACCACATGTGCCCGAGGTACCCGGCGCCGAGCTGGTGCAGGTCGATGTCGGCGTACGGTGCCCCGTCCTGCCCCGCCGGCGACCCGCCGCGCAGCAGGAACTTGCCGCCCAACGTGTTCGTGGGGATGGCGCAGCCGAGGTTGTACTGGCCGGTGTCCCGCAGCCTGTAGACCATGTTGATCTGCACGTTCGGGTCGCGGCCGGTGACCGCGGTGGCGTCGAACGGTGTGCAGCCGGTGGGGTAGGTCCGCACCACGCCCGGCTCCGAGCCGGACCCGGGCAGGTACTGCAGGTTCTCCGTCGTGCACCGGCCCGCGGTACAGTCGGCGAAGTCCATGTGCCCGTGCCACCAGCATGAGCTGTTGACCGCCGGGCAGCCGTTGTTCGCCTGGGAGCAGCCGAACTGCGTGTCGCAGAAGTCGTACAGGCCGGGCAGGGTCACGCCGTAGTGCGGGACCAGGTTGCGGAAGAAGATGTTCGGGTTGGAGCCGAAGGCCGGGTACTTGTAGGCCTGGCTGAACTGGCCGCCCTTGTTCTGCGGCGTCTCGACCCACCCCATGATCCGCTCGGGGTAGCTCCAGCGGTTCGGCGTCTCCGCGTCGGCCAGGGTGTCGCGCAGGAAGCCGTCGCGGCCGGCGCTGTAGTCCGGGTTGGCCGGGTTGTTCAGCCAGCCCAGGCCGAAGTGGCCGCCGCTGTCGGGTAGGTTGCGCTGGTCGTACGTGTGCAGTCCGCTGTTGTACGCCCAAAGCGCGAGGAACCAGTTCTCGATGTAGTCGGCGTTGTCGTTGTTCAGCGTGTCCTTGTACGGGTCGGGCTCGGCGTGCAGCTGGTTCCACTTGCTGACCAGGATGTTCACGCTCGCCGCGATGTTGGCCTCGTAGTCCACGGCCACGGCCACCTGCTGCGGGTGGGTGAACCGGTCGAGGGGGTTGTCGTTGCTGGACATGCCGGTGGTGACCTGGCCGATGCCGTAGCCGCAGTCGGCCTTGTCGTAGTCGATGGTGTTGATGTCGTACGTGCCGTAGTAGCTGGCGATCAGCGGGTTGCCGGTGTCGCCCGGCACCGCGTGCCAGGACGCCTGGCTGAGGTTCGTCTCCTGGGCCAGGATCGCCAGCTCCAGGTTGGCCGGCACCCGCCCGGCGCCGGACACGCTGCCGTCGCCGCGGCGCGCCGAGTCGAGCGGGAACATGCCCTGCGGGCTGTACGCCGGCTGGCCGGACTTCAGGTAGTTCGCCGGGCGGCTCGCGGTGAGAGTGCCGTGCACCGCGTTGTCCACGGCCCACTCGACCTGGTTCGGGCTGGGTTGTAGCGGCTGGACCGTCGGGTCGTTGCGCCGGATCATGCAGGGCGAGGCCGTTGCGGCGGCCAGGCTGGCGCCCGGCCGCTCGGCCTTGCCCGGCGCGAACGCCGCGAGGTCGACGTCGAGCGTCGCGGCGGCGGCGGTGTCGACCTGGGCGGTCGAGTCCACGTGCCCCGCGACCGCGCGGACCTTGAACTGGACCTGCCCGGCGGCCCCGGGGTCGACGGCCGTGAGCGGCTGGGCGGCGGCGGCCGCCGCCTGGCTCGTCAGCGCCTCCTGCACGATCAGGTGGCCCTCGCCGGACACCGTGTCCACCTGCTGGTCCTCGGCGAGGGTGGTCAGGTCCGACGGCAGGCCCGCGGCCTTGCGGACCTGGCCGACCAGCACGTTGCGGCCGCCGCGCAGGCCGAACAGCTGCACCCGGTTGCGGGGACCGGTCGCGGTGGTGGTGAACCTGCCGCCGCCGAAGCGCTGGGCGACCGCCGTCTCGCCGTCGGCCGACACCACGTCGATGCCGCCGCCCGCCGTGGCGCGCACCGCGAACGGCCGGCCCTGCGGACGGCCGAGCGCGCTCACCGAGCCGCTCGCGGCGACCTTGACCAGCTGCCCGGCCACGATGCCGTAGTCGCCGTCGGGTGCCGCCGCTGGCGTGGTGAGCTGGGCGGCGACGTGCCGGGTGCCGCTCACCTTGCCGGCCGCGGCGTCCACGGTCAGCAGGTCGGTGCTGCGCCCGGCCTGGGTGTCGGCGCCGACCGCCCGAGTCAGCAGGGCCCGGTCGCCGGGGCCGCAGGCCGGGTTGAAGTAGGAGAACTGCACCCCGGCGGCGACCGCCGTGGCCTTGCCGGTGGTGGTGTCGACGACGGCGGCGAGGGCGCCGGCCATCATGAGCTTCGGATCGTTGGACGCCTTCACGGGGGCGAACACGACCACGGCGTACCGGCCGGACCCGGTCACGCAGACCGAGCCGCCCCACGGCCCGACGTCGATGTCCGTCGACTTCAGCGTGGCGAGGGTCTGCCAGCCGAATGCGTCCTTCTCCCGGGCAATGTACAGGTGGTAGCCGTCGGCGTCACCGGCCCCGGTGACGACGACGTCGGACGAGGACCGCCACCTGCCGCCGAGCGCGTGGTCGGGATCGGCGATTGCACCCTGGCCGGCGTGGGGCACGGTCGGTTCGGCCTGCGCCCGGCCGGGCAGGAACCCGACGGCCAGGGCCGCGGCCACCGATACGGCGAGGAGGCGCCGCACCGCGGACTGACTGCGCATCGCGATCACCGCCAGCCCGTGCACTGGGACGTGAAGGAGTTGGTGTCGCCCGGATCGGCGACGACCGTCGTGCTCCGGCAGAGCTTCACCGAGTGACCGGCCGAGTTCCACATGTGCGTCTCCAGGGCCCCGTTGGTGGTCACGCCCGATTCGAGAATCTGCTCGGTGCCCCCGTACTCCGGAATGGCGAACAGCGTGCCGTAGATGTCCCCGTCGGGCTCCTGTACTTCACCCCAGAAGGCGTGGCAGCCCGGGCTGTACATGAGCTGGATGGCGATGCCAGTACCGACCACATAGTCGTCCCAGACCAGTTGGTTGGTCGCGCAATCGGTGCCGCTCAACGCCACGTTGTCGCAGGTTGCCTCGAAGCAGTGCGACGGTGTGGCCAGCGCCGGGGCGGCGGGGCCGACCAGGCCGGCCGCCGCGGCCAGGCCGACGACGGCAGCCCAGATCACCAAGCGTCTTCTCACGTGCCCTCCGTAAAAGCTGGGGACGGCCGGGCCCCGAGCACCGGCCGCCACCCATCCTCAGCATTAACATGCATCAATGAAATTGATTCACGGATTCTGATAAAGTTCGGTCCGCCAGCAACCGATCCGGGAGGGCGAATGGCGGTACGCAAGGGACTGATGCTCGCGGCACTGACCGTGGGCACATTGGCGGCGGGCTGCAGCCCGGCGGCGAAACCCGACCCGACCCCCACGACCAATGCGCCGGCCACCCGCGGCTCGACGGGCACGGCCCCGGCCGGCGACGCCGGCGCCTCGGCCGGCCCGGCGGACGGCCTTCCGCACGGCGAGGGCCCCATCCCCGGCATCGCGGCCGACGCGGTCGCCAAGGCATGGTCCGAGCGCTGGCACGCCACGCCGACCCCGTACGAGCAGCTGGGCGCGCACATGACCAGGCTGACGGTCGACTTCCCGGTCGTGCACGGCAAGCTGTACATGGTCGTCGGCCGGCCGAGCGCCGAGACCACCGCCGTGAACATGATCTACTGCGAGGTCAGCGACACCTCACTGGGCATGAATGGGTACATCACCATGACCCGCAAGGCCGCCGAGCAGGTCGTCGCTGGCTGCGCCGCGCCGGCGTTGCAGGACGACGAGCCGAAGCGGGTCACCGACTTCCTGGCCGGCCACGCCCAGCCCGACACGACGCCTTCGTGCGCCCCCGCCCTCAACGGCGCCTGCCCCCGCACGTCGGACCACCAGACCGACCTCGAGCGCTTCCAGCTCGTGGTCCGCACCGGGCCCGAGCACGTCAGCATGTGGCTAGTCGGCCACAAACCCTGAGCGGCGTCGCGCTGCCGATCACGGCGACAATCTCACCGGCGGCCACGCTTGAATCGCCGACCGCTGCCATCCGGGCCGGTCTCGCCTCGAGTACGTGGAACGCCCGTGTGGTCGTCCATCGTTACGAGCACGTCATTGGTGCACCGATCGTCGCTTGTTCCTACAACGGCGGCCTCGGCGCCGGCGGTCGCGGCTTCTGGGCGAGCTGTGGCCGCGCCTCGCCGATAGCCCGGGGTACGACACTTTCGGGGCGGGCAGGAGTGGATGCCCGTCGACGGCGGGGAGCCGGCCCGGGTCGCGCCGCCTCAGGGCGGGCAGGACCAGATTTGCAGCGTCGGGCCGTCGGCCGGCAGGGAGCCGGCCAGGGCCGCGCCGCCGTAGAGGTTGGTCGCCTCCGGGATGGCGATGGGCACCGGGGTGCCGGGGGCGCGGCGGACCAGCACCAGCAGCCGCTCGTCCGCGGTCTCCCGCCAGAAGGCCACGGCGTCGGCGGACACGTGCGCGAAGCGCAGCCCGCCGCCGCGCAGGGCCGGGTGCTTGCGGCGCAGCGAGAGCAGCGAGGCGTACCACGGCAGGATCGCGGTGTCGCGGCGCCAGGGCATCGGGGTGCGGGAGGCCTCGCCGGTGGCGCCGGTGAGGCCGAACTCGTCGCCGGCGAAGACCATCGGGACGCCGGGCAGGGTGGCGAGCAGGCCGGCGGCGACCTCCAGCAGCTGCGGGGAGCCGACGACGGTCGCGATGCGGGCCGTGTCGTGGCTGCCGAGCAGGTTCCAGGAGTGGTTCCACGACCGCCAGCTCATCGTGGCCATGACGGCGCGCATGGCGCGGACCATGGCGGTGCCGTCGCGGCGGGGCACGCCGCCGGGGACGCCGAGGAAGTCGGGCAGGCCGAGGTCGTCGCGGCGCAGCCAGGTCCACAGTGGGCGCAGGAACCCGGCGTAGTTCATGGTGCCCTGCCAGCCGCCGGCGTCGAGGTCCGCCCCGGCGCCGTGGGCGTGCTCGGCGACGAGCAGGCCGTCGGGGCGGGCGGCCCGCACCGCCTCGGCGACGAGGCGGGCGACCTCGAGGGTGAGGTCGTCGGCGCCGCGGCGGCCCGTCATGTTGGCCACGTCGACGCGCCAGCCGTCGAGGTAGCGCAGCCACCGTTTCACGATCGAGTCCGGGGCGGTGACGAAGCGCGAGCGCAGGCGGGCGGAGTGCCAGTCGAGCTTGGGCAGCGAGGGCACGCCGAGCCAGGTCTCGCCCTCGTAGTACAGGTCGGGCTCGTCGAACCACGGGTGCTCGGCGCCGGTGTGGTTGGTGGTGAGGTCGCCGACGAGGCGCATGCCGCGGGTGTGCAGGGCGTCGGCGAGGCGGCGCAGGGCCCGGTCGCCGCCGAGCAGCGGGTCGACGCGGTCGAAGGCGACGGCGTCGTAGCGGTGGTTGGAGCGGGCCGGGAAGAACGGGGTGAGGTAGACGGTGTCGGCGCCGAGGTCCTGGATGTGGTCGAGGCGGCGGGCGATGCCGTCGAGGTCGCCGCCGTAGCACTGCCGGGCCGCGAGCGGGCCGGTCCCGGCGACCGGCTCGTCCCATTCGCAGCGCACGGCCCAGTCCGGGGTGGCCGGCGCGGTGGCGGAGCGGGCGAAGCGGTCGGGGAAGATCTGGTAGACGATCGCCTCGCGGGTCCAGGGGGCCGGGCCGGGGTGGGCGACGAGCCGGAAGTCGGTGTCGTCGGGCACGTCGTGGCCGACGCGGCCGAGCGCGGTGTACCAGTCGCCGTCGACGAGGAACCGGTAGCGGGTGACCGGGTTGCGCACCAGCACGGCGGCACGCCACCACAGCGCGGCGCCGCGCCGCTCGGCGACGGCCGCGGTAAACCGCGGCTCGCCGTCCTCGATCGACCTGACGTGTACGGTGCGCACGTCCGGCGAGGACCGCAGCCAGACGTCCACAGTGGACCCGAGCCGCGGATGCTGGTCCGGCACGAACAGGGCGGAGCCGTCGTGGTGCAGCGTCATCCCTTCACCGCCCCCGCCGTCAGGCCCGACACGATGTACCGCTGCAGGGCCTGGAACACCACGACCGTGGGGATGGCGGTCAGCAGCGAGCCCGCGCAGAACATGCCGAAGTTCGCGTTGCGCTGCTCGGCGACGAGGCCGTAGAGGCCGACGGCGAGGGTCTTCGCGTCGTCGCTGCGCAGGAACACGTTGGCCAGCAGCACCTCGTTGATGGTCCCGATGAAGCCCAGCAGGCCGGTGACGGCGAGGATCGGCGCCACGAGGGGCAGCGTCACCCGGAAGAAGATCTGCGCGTGCCCGGCGCCGTCGATGACCGCGGACTCGTCGAGCTCCTTCGGTACCGTGTCGAGGAAACCCTTCATGAGCCACGTGTTCACGCCCAGCGCCCCGCCGAGGTACAGCAGCATGAGCCCCCACGGCGAGTCGAGTCCCAGCGCCG
This sequence comes from Dactylosporangium sp. NPDC051485, assembly GCF_040682015.1. Classification (NCBI taxonomy): domain Bacteria; kingdom Bacillati; phylum Actinomycetota; class Actinomycetes; order Micromonosporales; family Micromonosporaceae; genus Dactylosporangium; species Dactylosporangium sp. NPDC051485. The sequence goes on along the minus strand of NZ_JBFAZW010000015.1, from coordinate 101,238 downwards.
GGTAGTAGTCGCCGACCCGGGCGAAGACGAGGTAGATGCTGACGACCGACAGGAACTGCGGGAAGGTCTGGATGAGCAGCAGCGACATCAGGCCGACCCGCCGGCCGCGGAAGCGCATCCGGGAGAACGCGTAGGCGGCGAGGATCGACAGGAACACGCCCGCGGCGGCGGCCAGGCCGGCGACGAGGACGGAGTTGAGGTACCACTGCGGGAAGCCGGTCTTCGTGAACAGGGCGGTGAAGTTGCCCAGCCCCGCCCCGGCCGGGACGAGGCCGGTGGAGCTCAGGGTGCCGAGCGGGTTCAGGGCGGCCGAGACCACGAACACGATCGGGAAGAGGGAGAAGGCCACGGCGGCGAGGCCGCACAGATGGCGCCACCAGTGTTTCACGAGTAGACCTCCTCCTGCTTGCGGGTGCGGCGGAAGCCGACGATCGAGACGAGCGCGACGATGGCGAAGATGTAGGTGGTGACGGCGGCGGCGAAGCCGAGCTCGGCGCCGGAGCCGCCGAAGGCGAGCCGGTAGGTGTAGGTGATGAGCAGGTCGGTGGCGCCCGCGCCGGAGGCGCCCGGCGGGAACGGCGCGCCGTCGGTGGTGAGGTAGATGGCGTTGAAGTTGTTGAAGTTGAACGCGAACGAGGAGATGAGCAGCGGGCTCAGCGCCACCAGCAGCAGCGGCAGGGTGACCCGGCGCAGGCGCTGGGCGGGTGTGGCGCCGTCGACGGCGGCGGCCTCGCTCACCTCCCGCGGGATGGCCTGCAGGGCGCCGGTGGCGACGAGGAACATGTACGGGTACCCGAGCCACAGCTGCACCAGGATGACGGCCAGGCGGGCGGTCCAGGGCTCGCCGAACCAGTCGACGTGCAGCCCGGTGATGCGGTTGACGAGCCCGAAGTCCTGGTTGAACAGGTCCCGCCAGACGAGCAGCATGGCGAAGGACGGCATGGCGTACGGCAGCACGAGCAGCACCCGGTAGAGCGACCGCCCGCGCAGGCGCTCGGCGTGCAGGGCGAGGGCGCAGGCCAGCCCGAGGGCGAACGTGACGAGCACCGAGGCGACCGCGAAGCCGAGGTTCCACACCAGGGTCTTCAGGAACGGCCCGGACACCCGCGGGTCGGTGAGGACCCGGGCGAAGTTGTGCAGCCCGACGTTGACCTTCCAGCCCTGCGCGAGGCGCTCGCCGTCCGCCCCGACGAAGGCGCCCTCGGTGCCGGAGGCGACCCATTGCTGCCGCGACACACGATCGGTGATGCAGTCGCAGTCCGGCGAGTAGTACCGCGTCGCCTCGCCGGTGTAGGCCCGCGTCAGCCCCGAGGCCCTGATCGCCCCGCCCGGCGTCGGCACGGTGAAGGCCAGGATCTCGTCGTTGCGCTGCGTGGCCTGCCCGAGGTCGAGCAGCTGGAAGCCGTCCGCCGCGGTGATGCGCCCGGCGGTGACGGCGGCGCCGGGCAGGTCGTGCAGACCCTGCCCGTCGCCCACGAACGCCTTGCCGTCGGAGGACAGCAGCAGGAACTTCAGGCCGCCCTCGTCGAGCGCGACCGACAACGCGAACTGCGGGGAGCCCGGCACCTGCCGCACCGACGCCGACGAGATGGCCGTGATGGCCTCCTGCTTGGTGCCGCGGTGCCCGTCGCCGACGTTGGTGAACGCGGTGGCCACGGTGAGCAGCACCGGCACCACCTGGAAGGCCAGCAGGAACAGGATTCCCGGCACGAGGTACTTCGCCGGGACGGGCCGCGGCGACAGGTAGATCGCGAAGATCAGCCCGGTGACCGCGATGAGGACGGCGAGCCATCCCCACGCATGGGCGGCGGCGAGCGGGAAGGCGGCGTAGAGGGCGAGCGCCAGGGCCAGGCCCAGGACCGCGATCTTCGCGAGCTTCGTCATGGTGCGCTACTTGGCGATCGCGTCGCTGATCGTCTTGGCCGCGCCGGTGAGCGTGGCCGCCGGGTCCGCGCCGCCGACGATCGCCGACTCCGCCTTGCCGAACGGGTCCCACACGGCGGCCATGGCCGGGATGGCGGGCAGCACCGCGCCGCCCTTGCCGGCGCTGAGCCACTTCTCCAGGTCCGGGTCGCTGCCCTTGACCTGGTCCAGGGCCGCGGTGAGGGCCGGCGGGCGCGGGTTGGCCTGGTACAGCGCCACCTGCAGGTCGGGCTTGGTGAGGTAGTTGGTGATGAACTCGCCGGCCAGGGCCTTGCTCTTGCCCTTGCTGGCCACGTAGAAGGCCTGCACGCCGACGAACGGCTGGGCGGGCTTGCCGCCGGCGAAGGGCGGGACCGGGGTGATGTCGTAGTGCAGCCCGGCCTTCTTGATGTCGGCGACCGCCCACGGCCCGGAGATGAGGAACGGCGCCTTGCCGCCGGTGAAGGTGGGGATGGCGTTGTCGCTGTTCACGGAGCGGGTCAGGGCGCCGGCGCCCTTCTCGCCCAGGGCCGCGATCTTCTTGAACGCCTCGATCGAGGCGGGCTTGCCGACGCCGAGGTCGGCCGGGTCGTAGTCGCCGTTGGCCTTGGTGCCGAACAGGTAGCCGCCGGCCGAGGCGAACAGCGGGTAGACGTGGTAGGCGTCGCCGTTCTGGCCGACCTGCAGCGACATGACAGTGCTGACCTTGCCGGCGTCCTTGAGGGCCTTGCCGGCGGCGACGAGGTCCTCGATGGTGCCCGGCGCGGCCGGGGCGAGGTCGGTGTTGCGGATCAGGGCCAGGTTCTCGATCGCGTAGGGCACGCCGTAGACCTGGCCGTTGAACGTGACGGCCTTGACCGCGACGTCGGCGAAGCCGGCCTTCTGCTGCTCGGAGAGCTGGATCGGGTCGATGGTGCCGTTCTGCACCAGGTTGCCGATCCAGTCGTGGGCGCCCACGACGATGTCGGGGCCCTTGCCGGACTGGGCGGCGGTGACGTACACGGTCTGCAGGTCCTTGGAGACCGCCTGGACCTGCACGTCGACGTGGTTGGCCTTGCCGAACGCCTCGGCGAAGGGCTTGAGGGCGGCGGAGCGCTGGTCGTCGGCCCAGATGGTGAGCGTGGCGGCCGGCTGCGTGGAAGAGCTTGCGGGGGTTTTCGTCGAGCTGCAGGCGGTCAGTGACAACGCGACGAGGGCGCACGCGCCCACAGCGCGCAGGGAAATGCGCATGGGGAACTCCCAGGGGGAATGGTGAGACGGCACGGAAATGGGGTGTTGTCGATGCCGGTGGCGCAGACCGTAGCAAGGACTTGCAACAAATGAAAGAGCTTCCAGTTGACTTTCATTTTCGGCGCGCGGCCGCTTACCCTCGTCCCATGGCCATGGACGCACCCCGCGCACGCCTCGCCGACATCGCCCGCCAGGCGGAGGTCAGCGAGGCCACCGTCTCGCGGGTGCTCAACGACCGGCCCGGGGTCAGCGCCGACACCCGCCACGCCGTGCTGACCGCGCTCGACGTGCTCGGCTACGAGCGGCCCGAGCGGCTGCGCAAGCGCAGCGCCGGCCTCGTCGGCCTGGTCACGCCCGAGCTGGAGAACCCGATCTTCCCGCTCTTCGCCCAGGTCATCGAGTCGGCGCTGTCCCGGCACGGCTACACGCCGGTGCTGTGCACGCAGACCCCGGGCGGCGTCACCGAGGACGAGTACGTGGAGATGCTGCTGGACCGCGCGGTGGCCGGCATCATCTTCGTCTCCGGCCTGCACGCCGACACCACCGCCGACCACGACCGCTACCGCAAGCTCATCGACCGGCCGCTGCCGATCGTCATGGTCACCGGCTGGGCCCCCGGCCTGCAGGCGCCCTGCTTCTCGTGCGATGACGCCCGGGCCAGCGAGCTCGCCGTCGATCACCTGGCCTCGCTCGGCCACACCCGCATCGGGCTCGTCACCGGCCCGGAGCGGTTCCTGCCGGTGCAGCGCAAGCTTTCCGGGTACCGCGAGGCGATCCGCCGCCGCGGCCTCGACGAGGCGATCGAGCTGTCGGTGTTCAGCGTCGAGGGCGGGCACGCCGCCGCCGACCGGCTGATCGGCCGGGGCGTCACCGGCCTGGTCTGCGGCTCCGACCTCATGGCGCTGGGCGCGGTGCGGGCGGCCCGGGCCCGGGGACTGTCGGTGCCCGGGGACGTGTCCGTGGTCGGCTACGACGACTCGCCGCTCATCGCGTTCACCGACCCGCCGCTGACCACCCTGCGCCAGCCGGTGCGGGCGATGTCCAACGCGGCCGCCCAGTCGCTCATCGACGCCATCCACGGGCAGGCCAGCCCGCACTCGGAGTACCTGTTCGCGCCCGAGCTGGTGGTGCGCGGCTCCACCGGCATCGCGCCCCGCTGAGACACCCCAACCCCCGCTGCGAAGGGACCACCATGCCCGAAACACCCGACAAATGGTGGCAAAGTGCCGTCATCTACGAGGTGTACGTCAGGAGCTTCGCCGACGGCGACGGTGACGGCAACGGCGACCTCGCCGGCCTGCGCGGCCGGCTGCCGTACCTGCGCGACCTCGGCGTCGACGCGCTGTGGCTGACCCCGATCTTCCCCTCCCCCATGGTCGACGGCGGCTACGACGTGGCCGACTACCGCGACATCGACCCGCTCTTCGGCACCCTGGCCGACTTCGACGCCATGCTGGCCGACGCCCACGCGCTGGGCCTGCGGGTCATCGTCGACCTGGTCCCCAACCACACGTCCAGCGCCCACGCATGGTTCCGCCAGGCCCTGCAAGCCCTTCCGGGGCAGCCGGCCCGGGCCCGCTACCACTTCCACCCGCCGACCGCGCACGACCTGCCCCCGAACGACTGGGAATCCATGTTCGGCGGCGCGGCCTGGACCCGGGTGCCCGACGGCGAGTGGTACCTGCACCTCTTCGACCCCGCCCAGCCCGACCTCAACTGGGAGCACCCCGACGTGCGGGCCGAGTTCGAGTCCGTGCTGCGGTTCTGGCTCGACCGCGGCGTCGACGGCTTCCGGGTCGACGTCGCCCACGGCATGGTCAAGGCGCCCGGCTACCCGCACGCCGGCGCCGCCGACCAGATCGGGCTGCTCGGCCGCCGCCCCCTGCCCTTCTTCGACCAGGACGGCGTGCACGAGATCTACCGGGCCTGGCGCAAGATCCTCGACTCCTACCCGGGGGAGCGCATCGCCGTGGCCGAGGCGTGGGCGTCCACGCCGCAGCGCCTGGCCCGCTACACCGCGCCGGACGAGCTGCACCAGGCGTTCAACTTCGAGTTCCTGCAGGCCGACTGGGCCGACCCGGCGGCGGTGCGGGCCAGCATCGACTCGTGCATCCACGCGGCCGAGGCGGTCGGCGCGCCGACCACGTGGGTGCTGTCCAACCACGACGTGCACCGGCACCCGACGCGGCTGGGCTCCCTCGCCCGGGGCAACGCGGCCGCGCTGCTCATGCTGGCGCTGCCCGGGTCGGCGTACGTGTACCAGGGCGACGAGCTGGGCCTGCCGGAGGTGCTCGACCTGCCAGACGACGCGCGGCAGGACCCGCGCTGGTCGCGCACCGGCGGCGCCGACCCGGGCCGCGACGGCTGCCGGGTGCCGCTGCCGTGGACGGCCGGCGAGCCCGCGCTCGGGTTCTCGCCCTCCGGGGCGGCCTGGCTGCCCCAGCCGCCGTCGTGGAAGGGGCTCGCGGCCGACGTCCAGGCCGGGGATCCGGCGTCCACATTGGAGCTGTACCGCGCGGCACTCGCCCTGCGCCGCACGGTCACCGGGCCGCTGCGCTGGCACGAGTCCGCGCCCGGGGTCCTCGACTTCAGCCGCGACGGGCTGCGCTGCGTGGCGAACCTGTCCGACGCGCCGGTACCACTGCCCGGGGGCTCGCAGGTCGCGCTGAGCAGCGGGAACCTCGCCGGGACGATCCTGCCGCCGGACACCACGGTGTGGATCATTGCAAGAACTGTCAGATCTTCCTGATCATTTCCGCTGCTCAGGGGCCTTGCTCGCCGTACCGTCGCGGGAATTTCTGCAAGGTCCTTGACAGCTGGTTTCAGCCGGTATCACGATCTGCGTCAATCGTTCCTCCGCTACCGCCATTCCGGAGGCCCCTGTGCGCAAACCCCGCCTGTCCCTAACGCCCCTGGCGTCCTCGCCATCGGCGCGCCGAACGCTGTCCGCGGTCGCCGGGCTCCTGCTCGCGGCCGCCGCCCTCGCCGTGCCGCTGTTCTCGGCCAGCCGCAAGGCCGAGGCGGCGACCGGCGCCAACGACGTCATCGCCAACCTGTGGCTGTGGCCGTGGACCTCGGTCGCCGGCGAGTGCACCAACGTGCTCGGCCCGGCCGGCTACGGCGCGGTGCAGGCCGCCCCGCCCGAGGACTCGATCAGCGTCGCCGGCCACCCGTGGTGGGACATCTACCAGCCCGCCGCCTACGACCTCAACAGCAGGATGGGCACCCGGGCCCAGTTCACGGCCATGGTGAGCGCCTGCCACGCGGCCGGGGTCAAGGTGTACGTCGACGCCGTCATCAACCACATGACCGGCGCGAACCAGTCGAGCACGACGGCGTACGGCGGCGCGAGCTTCACGAACAACTACAGCTACCCCAGCGCCGGCTACTCCTCGTCGGACTTCCACTTCTACCCCGCCGACTGCCCGCAGTCCGACAACCAGATCCACGACTACAACAACTCCGCCGAGGTCTGGAACTGCCAGCTGGTCGGCCTGTCCGACCTCAAGACCGGCACGGACTCCGTGCGCACGAAGATCGCCGGCTACCTCAACGACCTCATCTCCGTCGGCGTCGACGGGTTCCGGGTCGACGCGGCCAAGCACATCCCGCCGGCCGACATGGCCGCCATCAAGGGCAAGCTCACCAACCAGGGCGTGTACATCGCCCAGGAGGTCATGCCCGGCGGCTCCGTCGGCCCGGCCGCCTACGAGGGCATCGGCGGCGTCCTGGAGTTCAACTACGCCACGAACCTGCGCAACCAGTTCAACGGCAGCATCGCCAACCTGCAGACGTTCGGCCCGAGCTGGGGCCTGGAGCCCAGCGCCAAGTCGACCGTGTTCGTGTCCAACCACGACACCGAGCGCAACGGCTCGACGCTGAGCTACAAGGCCGGCGCGACCGACACCCTCGCCACCGTGTTCATGCTGGCCTGGAACTTCGGCACGCCGAACGTCATGAGCAGCTTCAGCTTCAGCAACAACGACGCCTCGCCGCCGGCGGACGCCAACGGCTACGTGACCGCGGTGTCCTGCGGCAGCGGCTGGGAATGCCAGCACCGGCAGCGGGCGATCCGCAACATGGTGGGCTTCCACAACGCCACCCGGGCCGACGCGACCGTGGGCAACTGGTGGTCGGACGGCGGCAACGCGATCGCCTTCTCCCGCGGTACGAACGGCTGGACCGCCATCAACAACGGGGGCTCGGCGCTCGGGTCGCGCACGTTCGCCACCGGCCTGCCCGCCGGGGTGTACTGCGACGTCATCCACGGCGACTTCGACGCCGCCGCCGGCACCTGCTCCGGCCCGACGGTCACGGTGGACGGCAGCGGCCAGGCCTCCGTCGGCGTGGCCGCCAAGGACGCGGTGGCCCTGCACGCCAACGCCCGGGTGACGTCGGGTCCCACCGGCTCGCCGACCCCGACCACCTCACCGACCTCCAGTGCCTCACCGAACCCGAGCGGCGTCGCGTTCACGGTCACCGGCGCCCCGGCCGGCAACCCGATCTACCTCGTCGGCTCCGTCGCGCAGCTCGGGTCGTGGAACACCGGATCGGCGATCCCGATGACGGCGAGCGGCTCGTCGTGGACCACGACGGTGCCGCTGCCGGCGAACACGGCGATCGAGTACAAGTTCATCGCCAAGGACTCCGGCGGCAACGTGACGTGGGAGCCGGGCAGCAACCACACCTACACGGTCCCGGCCGGCGGCACGGGCACGATCAACACGACGTGGAACGGCTCGTCGACGAGCAACCCGGCGGTCACCTTCAACGCCAACGTGAGCACCATCTTCGGGCAGAACGTGTTCGTGGTCGGCTCGATCCCGGCGCTCGGCTCGTGGAACACCGGCAGCGCGATCGCCCTGTCCCCGGCGAACTACCCGATCTGGTCGGCGACGCTCACGCTGCCGGCGAACACGTCCGTGGAGTACAAGTTCATCAAGAAGAACCCCGACGGGTCGGTCATCTGGGAGAGCGGCGCCAACCGCACCCTCAGCACCGGCACGTCGGCCCAGACGGTCAACGCGACCTGGAAGTAAGCGCCCGCACGTCCCTCGCCCCCGGCGGCTGCCCGCCGGGGGCGTCCTACGCGGTGGCTGCCCGCACGGGGCGTGCTACGCGTCCGCGGCTCAGGGCTTGCGGGCGACGAGGCCGTAGATGCCGAGGTCGGGGCTGACCGGGCGGGGGTCGGCGGGGTTGTCGGGGCGCCAGTCGGCGACCGGGACGATGCCGGGCTCGACCAGCTCCAGGCCCGTGAGGTAGCTCTGCAGGGTGGCCTTGGAGCGGGCCCGCACGTCGGTGCCGCCGGCGGCGTACATCTTCTCGTAGGCGGCGACGCCCTGCGGGGTGCTGAAGTCCATCGTGCCGTGGCTGAGCACGAGGTGGCTGCCGGAGGGCAGGGCACCGACGAGGCGACGGACCACGGCGGCGACCTGCTCGTCGTCGGGGACGAAGTGCAGGATCGCAACGAGCTGCAGGGCGACCGGGCGGTCGAGGTCGAGGGTGGCGCGCAGCTCCGGGTGCTCCAGGATGGCGTCCGGGTCGCGCACGTCGGCCTCGAGGTAGGCGGTGCGGCCGCGCGGGTCCCCGACGAGCAGCGCCTGGGCGTGGACCATCACGATCGGGTCGTTGTCGACGTACACCACGCGGGACTCCGGCGCGATGCGCTGCGCCACCTCGTGGGTGTTGTCGGGGGCGGGCAGGCCGGTGCCGACGTCGAGGAACTGCCGGATGCCGGACTCGGCGAGGTAGCGCACGGCGCGGCGCAGGAACGCGCGGTTGGCCCGGGCCAGCTCGACCACGGCGGGGAACGCGGCGGCGATCGCGTCACCGGACTCGCGGTCGGCGGCGAAGTGGTCCTTGCCCCCGAGCCAGTAGCTGTACCGCCGGGCCGGATGGGGCACCGTGGTGTCGATCCGCAGCTGTCCGCCGTTGTCCACGAAACGAACCTACCCGATGGACGCGAGGGCATCACAGGCGCCCGCATCCCGCCCAGCGGACCAGCCGGGACGTCTGGGCGGGACGTCGGCGGGACAGTCAGGTGCGGCGGAATGCGTGTACGGACAGGGGGACGAAGAGCAGCAGCAGGCCGGCCAGCCAGGCCACGGTGTGCAGCACCGGGGCAGCCGGCGCAGCACCGCCGACGGTGAGGGCGCGGACCGCGCCGACGGCGGCGCTGACCGGGTTGGCCTCGGCGAAGGCGCGCAGCGGGCCGGGCATCGTCGCGGTCGGCACGAACGCCGAGGAGGCGAACGTGAGCGGCAGGACCCAGATGAAGCCGGCCGAGGAGGCAGTCTCCGGGTTGCGCACCATGAGCCCGACCCAGGCGCTGATCCACGAGAAGACGTAGGCGAAGGCGAGGACGAGCAGGAACGCGCCGGCGAGCCGCCAGGCCGGCCCGGTGGGGCGGAAGCCGACGAGCAGGCCGACGGCGACCATGACGGCCAGGGCGACGACGTTCATGACGAGGTCGGCGGCGGTGCGCCCGAGCAGAACGGCCGAGCGGGCCATCGGCAGGGAGCGCAGCCGGTCCACCACGCCGGCCTTGAGGTCCTCGGTCAGGCCGAGGCCGGTGACGAGGGAGCCGAAGACGGCGGTCTGCACGATGATGCCGGGCATGAGGTAGTTGACGTAGGACAGCGGGCCGGTGTCGATGGCGCCGCCGAAGACGAAGCGGAACAGCAGGACGAGCACGACCGGCTGGACGAGGGTGAACACGACGTACGTGGGGCGGCGCAGCGTCTTGCGCAGCTGGCGCACAGCCAGCACGCGGCTGTCGCGCAGGGCCATGGCGGTCATGCGGAGATCTCCTGCTCGTCGGTGGGGTGGCCGCTCGGGGTCCCGCCGGCAGCGCGGCCAGTCGCAGTTCCGTCGGCGGCGCGGCCGGTCAGGGACAGGAACACGTCGTCGAGGCTGGGCTGGGTGAGCTGGATCGCGGCCACCCGCAGGCCCAGGGCGTCGAGGCGGCGCAGCGCCTCGGCGGCGGCGTCGGGCCGGGCGACCCGCAGCGTGAGCTCGCCGGACGGGCCGTCCAGCGCGGGCGTGGCCCCGGCGGCGCCCAGCCCGGCCAGCACCGGCGGCACCGACGAGGCCGCGGCCGGGTCGGCGAGGCGGATGCGCAGCACGTCGGAGCCGGCGCCAGCCTTCAGCTGGGCCGGCGTGCCCTCGGCGATGACCCGCCCGGTGTCGACGACGGCGATGCGCTGGGCGAGGCGGTCGGCCTCCTCGAGGTACTGCGTGGTCAGGAGCACGGTCGTGCCGGCACCGCGCAGCTCGGCGAGGATCGCCCACAGCTCCTGCCGGGAGCGCGGGTCCAGGCCCGTGGTGGGCTCGTCGAGCAGCAGCACCGGCGGCCGCCCGGTCAGCCCGGCGGCCAGGTCGAGGCGGCGGCGCATCCCGCCCGAGTAGGTGCCGGCCCGCCGGTCGGCGACCGCGCCGAGCGAGAACCGTTCGAGCACCTCGCCGGCCCGGCGGCGGGCCTCGGCGCGGGGCAGCCGGTACAGCAGCGCGACCATCTCCAGGTTCTCCCGCCCGGTGAGCTCCTCGTCGAGCGCCGCGTACTGCCCGGCGAGGCCGATCGTGGCGCGCACCGCCATCGGCTCGCGGACCACGTCGCGGCCCAGCACCCGGGCCTGGCCGCGGGAGGGGCGCAGCAGCGTGGCCAGCACCCGCACCAGGGTGGTCTTGCCCGCCCCGTTGGGGCCGAGCAGCCCGCACACGGTGCCCGCCTCAACCCGCAGGTGCAGCCCGTCGAGGGCCTTGGTCTTGCCGTAGGTCACGCCGACGTCGGCGGCTTCGATGGCCATCTCCATGCCTTATACGTATACCTGTACGTAGAATGGTTTGCCAAGACTAGAGTGGGAAACCGTGCCGAACAAGACGATCTACGTGGCGGACGACGACCTGCCGCTGCTGCAGCGCGCCCAGGAGCTGACCGGGGCGACCCTCTCGGGCGCGATCGTCACCGCCCTGCGCCGGCTGGTCGAGGTCGAGGCGGCCAAGCGGGCCGGGTTCGACGAGATCGCGGTGAAGGTCGGCTCGGGCCGCACCGTGGTGAAGCGGTTCCTGGGCACGGCGCTGGGCGAGTTCCACGCCTCGACCGGCCTCGGCCAGGAGACGTACTCGCTGTTTCGCACCAGCAAGGGCCGCTTCGCCGTGCACCACGAGCAGTCCGAGCTGCACACCCCGGTCGGGCCGAACGCGGAGCGGTCCCGCAAGTGGTCGACCGGCTGGCGGGGCTGGCTCGGCGACTGGTCGCCGGACCAGGCCTGGATGCGGGTGCCCGCGCAGGCCACCTTCACCGTCGTGGACACCCCGGAGGAGCTGGAGCCGCTGCTGCCGCCGGAGCTCTACGCCGTCGCGCTGCAGGTCATCCGCGACGAGCCCGAGGTCGAGGACCTCGACATCTGACCGCCGCGCCCTCAGTCGAGCAGGCCGGCGACGAGCGCCTGCAAGCCGTGGCGGTACGTGTCCTCACCGGCCAGTTCCGGCCAGCGCTCCGCCAGCGAGGACAGCCGCGGGTGGGCGACCGGGTCCAGCCGGCCGAGGAGTTCGGCGTCGCTCGGGCGCCGGGCCGCCCGGACGACGATCTCGCCGGCCGTGTAGTACCAGATCGCGCGGTAGGCGCGCACGGCCTCGTCGGGCCCGAGCCCGCACGCCACGGCCGCGTCGACGATGGTCTCGACGATCCACAGCGCGGAGCCGGCGACCAGGTCGTCCGCGGTGAGCACCTCGACGATCCACGGGCACCGCGCCAGCACGTCGTGCACGGTGGCGGCGGCGGCAACCAGCCGGGCCCGCGGCTCGTCCGGCAGGCACGGGCGGTCGACGCCGCCGGCGTAGTCGTCGAGCAGCAGCAGGAGCAGCTCGTCGCGGTTCTGCACGTGGTAGTAGATGGCCATCGGGGTGGTACCCAGCTCCGTGGCGAGCTGCCGCATCGTGAGCCGTGCGATACCGCGGTCGTCGATCACCCGGCGAGCGGCGGCGAGGATCTCAGGCCGGGAGATCTTCGGCGGGCGCCCCTGCTTGACCCGCGGCCGCGTCGAATCGGACATGATCCGCACATCCTACGAGCAGCCGGCCATCCTTCGGCCCACCCGATCAGCTAGTGACATGGATCGATGGATCTGCTACACCCGGCGCGTGGCTGGACGCGCAGTTCGTGTGACCGCCGGTAGCGTGGGCGACATGGACGATCCGTACGAGCTGTCCCGTTTCGTCGCCGCCCAGGAGCACAGCCACGCCGAGGCCCTGTCCGAACTGCGCGCGGGCGCCAAGCGCAGCCACTGGATGTGGTACGTCTTCCCGCAGGTCGCCGGCCTGGGCCGAAGCTCGATGGCCCAGCGCTACGCCATCCGCTCCCTGGACGAGGCCCGCGCCTACCTCGAGCACCCCGTCCTCGGCCCGCGCCTGCTGGAGTGCGCCGACGCCCTGCTGGCCGACACCACCCACACGGCCGCCCAGATCCTCGGCGACATCGACGCCCTGAAGCTGCGCTCGAGCATGACGCTGTTCGCCCGCGCCGAACCCGCCGAGCGCCGCTTCACCCGGGTCCTGGACCGCTTCTACGATGGCCTGGAGGACACCGAAACGGTCCGCCGCCTGTAGGTACTGGATCGACTACGCTGCGCATAGACGGAGATCCGTAATTTGCGCCGCCGGTTACGGTGAGATGAGCGGAGCCGCACCGGGCCGGGGTTCCGCAACGCATCCGCAACTCGCCACCCACCAGCGCCGAGCAGACCCGGCCGACGCACAGGAGGAGGTCACGCGCACCGGCTCGGCGAATCGGCCAAGACGCCTATCGGCCGAGACGCAGGAGGGGCGCATAGCGGGCGACGTACTCGCGACCGGACAGCGCGGCGATGCGAGCCATCACCGCATCGGTGCCCTCACGGACCGTCCCCTCACCGACCGCGACCGGCGCCCCGAACCGAAACGTCACCCGAGCCCCGCGCACCAGCCGCGGCACCCGGGCATCGATCGGCTGGACGACATCGGTCCCGCTCACCGCGAACGGCACGATCGGCACCCCGGCCTGCCGCGCAAGGCGCACGGCACCGGTCCGCCCCCGGTACAGCCGCCCGTCGGGCGAGCGGGTACCTTCGGGGAAGACGGCGACCAGGCCACCGGCGCGCAGGACGGGCACGGCGGCATCGAACGCGGTGAGCACCGCCCGCCCGCCGCCCCGCTCAACCGGAATCGCACCCAGGCCGGCGACGAGCCTGGCGGCGACCGGGTGGCCGCGGAAGTACTCCGCCTTCGCCCAGAACGCGATGTGCCGGGGCACGACGGCGCCGAGGAACAGCTCATCGGCGACGGACAGGTGGTTGCCGGCCAGGATCGCGCCGCCGCCGGGGATGCACTCGAGGCCGTCGACGTCGGGGCGCCAGGCCAGGCGCAGGAGCGTGCCGGCCGTTGCGCGGGCCAGGCGGTACAGCGGCGGCATGGGGGCCCGCCGCGGGCGCCGGCCGCGCTCGGGTGCGCCGGCCGAGGCCGCCGCCGACGCGCTCCCGAACGGGTCGGGCGACCCTGCCGCCGCGTTGCCGCCCGGCTGGACCCGCGCGGCCGTCGCGCCGCCACCCGGCAGCGCGGGCCGCCCTGACCCTGCCGCGCCGGGTTCCGCCGGATCGGGGCGATCCACCCCTCCCACGCCACCAGCCGGCAGCGCGGGCGGCCCTGACCCCGACGGATCGGGATGATCCACCCCTCCCACGACGCTCGCGGGCGGGCCGAGCCGCTGCGCGGCCGGCGCGCCGGGCAGCCCGACGGGCGCGCCGCTCCCCCGCTGGCGCCTCGCCGCCGACATAGTGCTTTCGGGCGGATTTGCGCTGCTATTTCGTGAAATGTTGGGCACTGGCGCATTCTCCGGGTTTGTTACGAAAGTGTGGGTTATGACGGGCCGGCGTGGGCGGTTACGGCGGCGTCGATCAAGGCGGGCAGGGAGTCGGGGCCGGTGGCCAAGGGCAGGCTGCCCCACCACCACAGCTGGATGATGCCGTGCAGGTTCGACCAGAACGCGCCGGCGGCGACGGCGGGAGCGGCCGTCGGGCGCGCCGCGGCCAGCAAATCGGCCAGGGACTCGAACAGCGGCAGGCTCGTCTCGCGCAGGCCCAGGCGGTCCGAGCGCAGCAGGTCGTGGCGGAACATCAGCTCGTACATGCCGCGGTTGGCCGTCGCGAACTCCACGTACGCGTGCGCCAGCGCCGACAGCCGGGCCCGCGGCGAACCCTCCGCCGGGACCGCGGCCAGGCACGAACCGAGCGACGCGAAGCCCTCCCGCGCGATGGCCGACAACAGTTCCACGTGCGTCGGGAAGTAGCGGCGCGGCGCGCCGTGCGACACGCCGGCACGCCGGGCGATCTCGCGCAACGACACGGTGCCGCCCTCGGCCACCAACTCGACGCCGGCCCGCACCAGACGATCGCGCATAGACACTGTCTACCACGGGACGTAGACAGTGTCTACGGACAAGACTGGAAGCATGCAGCGACCCCTGGAGTCCGTCTGGGACTATCCGCGGCCGCCGCGGGTCGAGCCGACGCCGCGGCACATCGTGGTCCGGCACGCCGGGCGGACCGTGGCCGACTCACGACGGGCGGTCAGGGTGCTCGAGACGTCGAATCCGCCGGTGTACTACATCCCGCGCGACGACGTCGCGGCCCGCCTCGAGCCGTCGCGCACCAGCACGGTCTGCGAGTTCAAGGGCGTGGCCGGCTACTGGGACCTGCACGTCGGCGATTCAGTGATCCACGACGCCGCGTGGGAGTACCCGGCGCCGTCGGCCGGGTACGAAGTGCTCCGCGGGCGGCTGGCGTTCTACCCGGGCAGGGTCGACGAGTGCACGGTCGACGGGGAACGGGTCGTGCCGCAGCTCGGCGACTTCTACGGCGGCTGGGTCACGGCCGAGATCACGGGACCGATCAAAGGCGGCCCGGGAACCCAGGACTGGTAACCAAAGGCCAGGCAACCACAGCAGCGCCACGACACGCCCCGGCCGATGCCGAGAAGTTTGGGCAGCTGGCCGGTCAACGACCGGGGCGTATCGCGTTGCTGCACAGCACTGTGCCAGCCGATCCTGACGCGGTACTGAAACGACGCCCCCTCGCCGCATCAGCCCGGTGGCAGCGTCGCGCCGGCCGGGGTGGCGCACCTCATGCGCGGACCCTGGCGGCCAGCAGCAGCCCGCCGGCCAGGCAGTAGCCGAGCCCGTTGACGACGAGGACCGGCACGACGCCGACGCGGTCGCCGAGGAGCCCGGCCGCGAGGGCCCCGACGAGCATGGCGGCGGCCTCGACGGCGTTGAACGCGCCGAAGACGCGGCCGCGGTGGCTGTCGGCGGTGTGGGTCTGGAAGAGCGTGAACAGGCCGGCGAGCATGAGGGCGCCGGGCAGGCCGACGGCGAGCATGATCGCCACGGCGGGCCACCAGACGGGGGCGAGCGTCGGGTACAGGAAGAGGACGAGGTCGAGGGCGCCGAAGGCGAGCGCGCCGCCGCCGGCCAGGCGGCCCGGGCTCAGGCGGTGCCCGGCGGACGCGGCCAGCAGCCCGCCGGCGATGCCGCCGACGGCCTGGACGGCGACGATGAGACCGTAGATGCCGGGGCCGGCGTGCAGCACGTCGCGGACGAACGGGGCGAGCAGCGTGCTCATGGCGGCCTCCCCGACGCCGGTGACGAGGACGAAGACGAGCAGCAGGCGCAGGGCCGGCTCGGTGGTGGCGTGGCGCAGGCCGTCGGCCCACTCGCGCAGCAGGCCGTGGGTGAGCTCGGCGCCGGGGGCCGGGACGGGGCGCAGGCGCCACAGCAGCGCGGCGGCGGCGAGGAAGCTCACGATGTCGACGGCGGCGAGCAGGGGGATGCCGCCGGCCGCGGCGACGACGCCGCCGGCGAGGGCGCCGAGGAGGCGGGCGATGTCGCGGTTCTGGGTGTTGAGGGCGTTGGCGGCGACCAGGTCCTGGGGTGGGACCAGGTGCGGTACCACGGCGGCCTCCGCGGCGACGAAGAACTGGCTCAGCGCGCTCTGCGTCGCCGTGACGAGGTAGACGATCCACACCTGGCCGGGTTCGTGCACGGCCAGCAGCGGCAGCAGGCCGGCGGCGAGCAGCAGATTGGCCCCGATCATGACCCGGCGGCGGTCCCACCGGTCGGCGTAGACCCCGGCGATCGAGGCGCAGGCCAGCTGGGGCAGCAGGCCGGCCAGCAGCGTGGTGGCGGCGGCGAGGGTGGAGCCGGTGAGCTGGTAGACGGCGTAGGCGAGCCCGGCGCGCAGGATCCAGTCGCCGGTCAGCGACACCAGGCCCGCCGCCAGCAGCAGCCGCAGGCCGGGGTGACGAGCAAGGACGCGCACATCAACCTCCGAACGGGGTCGGCGGCAGCCGCAGGGCGAGGGCGCGCACGTCAGCCCCCGGACGGGGTCGGCGGCAGCGGGGTGCAGATGATGGTGAGGTCGACCGGCCGGGCCCCCTCGGGGCGGGCGGCGGCGTCGCCGAGCCGGCGGCGCTCGACGAGCGGGTCGATGAGCGCGTCGAGGGCGCGGCGCAGTTCGACCATCTCGTCGGCGGTGAGGTACACGAGGCTCTGCCCGATGCCGGTGTTGTCCCGCCAGACCGGCTCCTCCTCGCCGCGGCGGCGCTGCCATCCGGCCAGGTTGCCGGCCGCCCGCTGGACGAGCAGCTGCTCGAGCGCGTCGGCGGCCAGGCCGGCCTCGGCGTCCCACCAGTAGGAGGTGGCGGTGACCCGCCACGGCCGCTCCCGGTTGTCGGCGGCCTCGGCCTGTTCCACGAAGCCGTACTTCGCCAGCTGCCGCAGGTGGTGCGAGGCCAGCGCCTGGCTGACCCCGAGCTCGCGGGCCGCCTGCGCGGCGGTCATCGGGCCTTCGCGCCCGATGAGCTCCCGCAGCTTGAGCCGCAGCGGGTGCGCGAGCGCCCGGATCGCCACCGGATCGGACACCAAAGACATGCTTGGATTCTCGGCCGCGGCGCGAACAGATGTCAAGCACATGCTTGGAATACTGGTCGGGCGGCCGGTGTCTCGGGTCCGCGCCCGGATCGGGGGTATCTTCGGGCGGTGCGGACCGTGACGCGGCAGGTCGCGCTGCGGCGCGGCGATCTGGACGGGGGACAGTGCCCCGTGCCGGACGAGTGCGCCGCGGCACTGCACGACGGCGCGGCGGTGCTGCTGAACCGCCACCCGCAGGAGGCGGTGCTGGCCTCCGGCGTGCTCGAGGGCATCGCGTGGCCGCCCGACCTGCACCCCGGCGTGCTCGTCACCGTGTCCTGGTCGACGGCCCGCAACGAGGTGACGCTGCGCACGACCCCGCTCGAAGAGCCGATGCGGGTCGACGGCGTCGACTACTTCCACGAGTACGACCCCGCGGTCGCCACCCGGGAGTGCCCGCCGGGCACCTCGAACCGGGGGAAGGTGCTGCATGCGGTACGGCGGCTGGGCCGGGTCTTCGACGACGGCAACGCGGTCTTCCCCGAGTCCGAACTGACCCGCAAGGCCGGCCTGGGCCGCGGCACGAGGGGCCTGTTCCTGCTGCGCAACGCCGTCGAGCAGCTCATCCGCGAGGGCTTCGTCACCCGCGTGCCCGGCAGCGTCGACCGGGCCGGCGTCCCGTCCTACCCGGCGGTCGAGGGCGAGGAGCCCGCCGACATGCTCTTCTACGCCCCGCTGATCGAGCCCGCCCCGCCCCCCGGCGCCGAGCCGGGCGAGCGCCGCGAGCACTGGGTCAACGGCTTCCTGCGCCGCCTACCGGAGGGCTCCCAGCCGTCGCCGCGCCAGCGCGCCCTGCACGAGCAGGTCACCGAGGGCGCCGAGGAACTGACCCCCGGCTACACGTTCGTGAAGAAGCACCACCGCAACGGCTGACCTCAGCCCGTGCTGGAGCCGGCCGGCGGGAGGTCCCGGCCCACGCAGGCGGCGGGAGTGACGGCTTCGTCGGGTTCGCCGCCCTCGGTGCCGGTGCGGAAGGTACCCGGGGTGCCGGTGCAGGAGGTCGCGGTGTAGGTGATGCGCACGCCGCCGGCGTCCCAGGCGGGGTGGCTGCCGGTGCGGTCGCTGACCTGGTGCTTGGCGGTGCCGTCGACGTGCATGACCCAGACGGTGCTGTGGTGCAGGTAGGCGATCCGGGTGGCGTCCGGGGACAGGGCGGGCTGGGTGTTGACCCGGTCCCCAGTCACCCGGGTGCCGTCGACGTAGATCGCGCCGTGCCTGACCGACACCTGCGGGGTGGTGGTGCCCTGGGCGTCGGTGGTGCCGAACATGGTGACGAACCCGGCGGCCAGTCCGGTGACGGTCAGTACCTTGGCGAACGTCGTGGTGTGCATCTGTGCCCCCGTGGTGTCGCGCCCGTGTGCCGCGGGGACCATCGGCGCAACCCACCGGCACCTGAACAAATCCCGCCGGCCTGGATCACTTGAGTTCGCCCATAGGCGAACTGATGCACGAGCTGGCCGCCGCCTCGGGCCTCGCCACGGCGATCGTCCTGCGGCCGGACACCTCGTACGGGCTGCTGGGCGCGCTCGCGCTGATGCCG
Organism: Dactylosporangium sp. NPDC051485; assembly: GCF_040682015.1. Lineage (NCBI taxonomy): Bacteria > Bacillati > Actinomycetota > Actinomycetes > Micromonosporales > Micromonosporaceae > Dactylosporangium > Dactylosporangium sp. NPDC051485. Next base: position 82,570 of record NZ_JBFAZW010000015.1, on the reverse strand, counting down.
GCGCGGGCACCGCCGAGGGGTGACGGGCCGCGGGGAAGGCAGTGCCGGGGACAGGTTCCGCGGCACGGCGGGCATGTGCCACAGGCGGTCCGCGTCGGCCGCGGGTGCGCGGGTTCGCTCAGATCGGCTGCTCCCACGGCACGAGCGTGTCGAACGCCCGCCCCAGCAGCCGCCGCAGCGGCTCGGCGTGCTCGTGCAGGTAGGGCAGCAGCGGCGCCCCCGGCCGCGGCGGGTCGGGCAGCCCGCCGGGGTCGAGGCGGCACAGCCTCAGCAGCGCGCCGGGCCCCTGCCCGGGGTCGTCGAACGCGGCGAGGGCGGCGCGAAGGTCCGGCGGGTCGGGCGGCACCGGCCGGACGCCGTCCCACCACTCGACCATGATCCAGTCGTCGGGGAACCACTGCAGGGCCTGCCGCAGCAGCTCAGCGTGGGCGGCGACGGACGGCCCGAAGAGCCGGCCGAGGGCGGGCCCGGCGGCGGCGAGGTTGGCCAGGGCCCGCTCGCGCCCGGCCACCGGGGCGCCCGCCTCGACCCACTCCCGCTCGTCGTCGGTCCCGACGGGAGCCGGGCCGTGGCGCACGTCGCCCTCGCGGAACAGGGCCAGCCACAGCAGCGGTACGCCGCCCTCGGCCACCGCCACGATGTGCTGCGCCTCGAAGGCGCCGTGCTGCTCGCTCGGGTAGACCTCCGGCCAGGGGCTGACGCACAGAAAGGCCTTCTCGTCCACCCCTGCACCCTAACGGCGGGGCGTCAGCACTTCGGCGCCGGCGGGAGCGAGGAGGGGCCCGCCGAGGCGACCGGGGCGGGAGACGGCGCCGAGGACTCCACAGTGGACGGCGACGGGGAGTCGGACGGGGACGGGGACGGGCCGCCGTACAGGACCGTCCCGGTGGGCTGGAAGTCCTTCGGGCCGAGGGTGAGGCCGGCGACCGTGGCCTGGTGGCCGTACATGTCGGCGATGCGCAGCGTGACCGGGGACGTCACCGCGCCCGAGGGGGCCGTCCACGTGTTGTCCTCGCCCTGGCGCATCGGGGCGAAGCCGGACGGCGTCTGCAGCTCCACGGTGGACAGCGGGTTGCCGTGGTTGTTCAGCACCGCGGTCAGGGCCGAGTAGGCGGTGCCGCCGGTGAGCTTCACCTGCAGCGGGCCGACCTGCGGGTCGCGGGTGGTGCCGTAGGTGACCGGGATGATGCCGGCGCTGAGCGCGCCGATGCGGGCGAAGGCGCCCTTGCCGAGGTCGATCTTGCCGGCCGGGCAGCTCGGGCACAGGTCCACGACCTGGACGCGGACGGTGCCGTTGGGGCCGGTGACGTCGAGGTAGGTGCCGCAGGCCTTGCCGCCGGCGTACTCCGCCCTGCCGACCGCGGCGTAGAGGCCCTCGGCCGGGGTGCCGAGGTTGCACATGCCGTTGCGGCCGGCCGAGTAGTACGACGCCGAGCCGCCGGCCGCGCAGGCGGCGCTACCGCCGACCTGCGTGAAGAGCACGATGGCCACCACGGAGGCGACGAAGACGGTCACGGCGGGCACGGTCCAGCGAAGGTGGCGGCGGTTCACGCCGCGGATTGTACGGTCTGGTGATCCAGAGACCTGGACCTCCCGTCGCACCCCGCAACGATGCCGATGCACGCGATCACCGAGATCTATGGCGAGCCGGGGCGGCACCACCGGGCAGGCCCTCGCGGTGCTCGCCGCGCGGTTCGGGGCGCGGACCGCCGGGCTCGTGGCCGCGGTCACCAATCCCGAGTACGACCCGTCATACGACCGGCACGAACAGTACCGGGAGCACGTCAGGGCCAGCCTCGACCGGGGGCCGTGGGCGCGGGTCATCAAGGTCTCCGACTTCACCGACAACGGCGTCGGTGTGATCCACACCACGGGGCCGAAAGTGCAGCGGTCGGCAACGAAGTACCGCCCCATGGTGCCGGTGCTGCGCGAACTCGTCGCCCGCCCGGACACCCCGCTGTCGCGTCCGGTGCAGCAGCACATCTTCCGTCAGCTCGACCTCGCCGAGGAGCGGTTCGCGGCCATGCTTGACGGGAGGTAAATATGCGAAGGTATTCATTGTGACGATGGTGGAACTCGCGGTCGGGTGGCTGGCCTCGCACCTGTGGAGCCGGGAGCGGGCCGAGCCCCAGGAGCCGGCCGTCGAGGAGCAGCTGCGCGGGCTCGCCGGGCTGGTGTGGGCGAAGCTGGAGGACGAGCCCGCCCTGGCCACGCTGGAGCGCGAGGCGGCCGGCTCCCCCACCCCGACCGCCGGCACCCGGCGCCGGGTGGTGCGGGCCATCGAGGACGCCGTGTGGACCGACCCGCACTTCGGCGAGGCCCTCGCCGCCGTCGTCGACCGCCTGCAGCCGGTCATGCCCCTGCCGGCCGACTGACGTCGCCGAGCAGGACCGCGCCGCCGTCGCCGGCGGGCCCAGGCTGACCGGCGCAGTGCCGAAGCGCCGCAGCCGGTAGGCGCAGCGGCGCAGACCAGATCCCCGGCCAGCAACGTCTGACCGACGTTGTCCTCGAACCGGGCGCACGCGCTGCACAGCAGGTCGCGGCCGCACTCAAGCAGTGCGGCGGGTGCGCCGTGCCCGCACGTGACGAACCGCACCGTGCTGCAGCGCGGGCGGCGGGCACGCCATCGACCGTGCAGCCGATCGGCGTCACACAACGCCGTAGCCGGGCGCGGCTGGCCAGGTCCCGCCCGTGCGCGACGGCGGCCTCCACGACCGCGCCGGCCGCCCTCGGCGCGGTGTGTCACCGATCTGACGACGCCCCGGAGGATTGACGATTGCGGCTCGGCTATACAGGCGTACAGTCGGCAATACGCACGTATAAGGAGGCGGATGCCATGCCGGAACCGGAATTCGAGGACCTCACCGCACGGGCGCGCATCCGCGACGCCGCGATCGCGCTGTTCGCCGAGCGGGGCGCCGGCGCCACCACGGTGCGCGACATCGCGGAGCAGGCCGGGGTGTCGCCGGGGCTGCTGCGCCACCACTTCGGGTCCAAGGAGGCCCTGCGCGAGGCGTGCGACGCCTACGTGCTCGACCGGCTGGTGCAGATCAAGGAGAAGATGCTCTTCGACAACCCGGGCTTCCTGCCGGCGGTGCACCCGACGGTCGTGCGCTACAACAAGTACGTCACCCGCGCCCTGCTCGACGGCTCGCCCAGCGCCGCGGCGATGTTCGACGACATGGTGCGCCTCAGCGCGGACTGGATCGAACAGCACATTCCCGGCCTGACCAAGGACTACCACAGCTACGCCGCCGTATTCACCGGCATGCAGTCCGGCCTGCTCGCGATGCACGAGCACGTCTCCCGCGCCCTCGGCGCCGACATGTTCACCCCCGAGGGACACGTGCGGCTGGCCGCGGCGCTGATCGACTTCTATTCGCACCCGCTACTCACCCCTGACCTGGCCGCCAAGGTCCAGAGCGCGCTGGACGCGCTGCGGGCCAAGGCAGAAGGAGCATGAGAACCATGACCGAGGCGATCCGCGCAGACGCACTGGTCAAGACGTTCGGGCGCGCCCGCGCGCTCGACGGGCTCGACCTCACCGTGCAGGCGGGGGAGGTGCACGGCTTCCTGGGGCCCAACGGCGCCGGCAAGTCGACCACCATCCGCATCCTGCTGGGGCTGCTGCGCGCCGACGCCGGGACCGCCCGGCTGCTCGGCGGCGACCCGTGGCGCGACGCCACCGACCTGCACCGCCGCCTCGCCTACGTGCCCGGCGACGTCACCCTGTGGCCGAACCTGTCCGGCGGCGAGGTCATCGACCTGCTCGGCCGGCTGCGCGGCGGCCTGGACGCCAAGCGCCGCGCCGAGCTGCTCGAGCGCTTCGACCTCGACCCGACGAAGAAGGCCCGGACGTACTCCAAGGGCAACCGCCAGAAGGTCGCGCTGGTCGCCGCCATGGCCTCCGACGTCGAGCTGCTCATCTTCGACGAGCCGACCTCCGGCCTCGACCCGCTCATGGAGGAGGTGTTCCGGCAGGTGGTCCGCGAGGAGCAGCGCCGCGGCAACCGCACCGTGCTGCTGTCCAGCCACATCCTGTCGGAGGTCGAGGTGCTGTGCGACCGGGTCACCATCATCCGGGCCGGCAGGGCCGTGGAGACGGGGACGCTCGCCGAGATGCGCCATCTGACGCGTACGTCGATCCAGGCCGACCTGGCAACCCCGGTCGACGGCCTGGGTTCCCTGACCGGCGTGCACGACCTGCACACGGACAACGGCACCGTCCGCTTCGACGTGGACAACGCCGAGCTCGACGCGGTGCTGCGCCGGCTCGCCGCGGCCGGCGTGCGCAGCCTCACCAGCCAGCCGCCGACCCTGGAGGAGCTCTTCCTGCGCCACTACGACGGCCACGCCGCCGCGACGGAGGTGGCGAAGTGAGCACGTTCACCGGCACGCGGGCCCTGGCCCGCCTGGCGCTGCGGCTGGACCGCGTCCGGCTCACCGTGTGGGTGCTCGGCCTGTCGGTGATGCCGATGGGCACCGCGGCGAACTACTTCAAGCTGTACCCCACCCAGGCCGACCTCGAGGCGGTGCGCGGGGTGCTCAGCAACCCGTCGCTGGTCGCCATGGAGGGCCCGCTCTACGGGGTCTCCATCGGCGGGCTCACCGCCTGGAAGATCGGGGTGACCGAGTTCATCCTGGTCGGCCTGATGAGCCTGCTCACCGTCGTGCGGCACACCCGCACCGAGGAGGAGACCGGCCGCCTCGAACTGCTGCGGGCCACCGTCATCGGGCGGTACGCGCCGCTGAGCGCCGCGCTGCTGGTCACCACGCTGGCCAATGTGCTGATCGCCCTGCTGACGGCGCTGGGTCTCATGGCGACCGGCCTGCCCGTGGCCGGATCGGTGGCCTTCGGCCTCGCCACCGGCCTCGTCGGCCTGCTCTTCGCCGGCGTGGCGGCCGCCGCCGCGCAGCTCACCGAGAGCGCCCGCGCGGCCAGCGGCATCGCCGGCGCCGTGCTCGGCGGCACGTACCTGCTGCGCGCCGTCGGCGACACCGGCCCGACCTGGCTGAGCTGGCTCGCCCCGACCGGCTGGGGCCTGGCCCTGCGCCCGTACGCGCACGAGCGCTGGTGGGTGGCCGCCCTGTTCCTGGTCTTCGCCGCGCTCTTCACCGCCGCCGGCTACGCCCTGTCGGACCGCCGCGACGTCGGCGCCGGCCTGGTCCCGCCCCGCCCCGGCCCGGCCGCCGGCTCCCCGGCCCTGCGCAGCCCCCTCGCGCTGGCCTGGCGCCTGCAGCGCGGCCTGCTGCTGGCCTGGTGCGTCGCCCTGGCCCTCACCGGCGCGGTGATGGGCGGCGCCGCCCACGGCATCGCCGGCCTCGAGTCCCCCAGCCAGCAGCTGACCGACGTGCTGGAACGGATGGGCGGCAGCGGTGCCCTCACCGACGCGTTCCTGGCCGCCATCTACGGCATCATCGGCATGCTGGCCGCCGCGTACACGATCCAGGCCACGCTGCGGCTGCGCCAGGAGGAGGCCAGCGGCCGCGTCGAGGCGCTGCTGTCCACCCCCGTCGGCCGGGTGCGCTGGGCGGCCGGCCACCTCGTCTTCGCGCTGCTGGGCACCGCCCTGCTGCTCGCCCTCGCCGGCGTCACCGGCGGCCTGGTCTACGGCGCCCAGTCCCACGACGTCGGCGGCCAGGTCGCCCGCCTGCTCGGCGCCGCCATGGTGCAGCTGCCGGCCGCGTGGGTCCTCGCCGGCCTGGGCGTGGCCCTGCTCGGTCTGGCCCCGCGCCTGAGCACCCTGACCTGGGCCGCGCTCATCGTCTCGGTGCTGCTGTTCGAGCTCGGCGCGCTGTTCGGCCTGAACCAGTACCTGCTCGACCTGACCCCGTTCGCCCACGTGCCGAAGCTGCCGGGCGAGGCCTTCACCATCGTGCCGATCCTGTGGCTCACGCTGGTTGCGGTCCTGCTCGGCGCCGCGGGCCTGGCGGGCCTGCGGCGAAGGGACATGCCGGTAACCTAGGCGCAGTGAAGCCCGTGGATTACGACGGACGCCAGCACACCGTCTACGCCACCGGCCGGGCCCTGCCCGGCGAGACGACCCGGACCTGGGCGGAGGCCTTCTCCGCCCGGGCACCGGCGCAGCGCCCCCTGACCGTGCTCGACCTGGGCTCGGGCACGGGCCGCTTCACCCCGCTGCTCGCCGACACGTTCGGCGGCCCCGTGTACGGGGTGGAACCCTCGTCGGGCATGCGCGAGCAGGCCGCGGCGCATCCCGCCGTGCGGTACCTGCAGGGCCGGGGCGAGACCGTCCCGCTCCCGGACAGCACCTGCGACCTGGCCCTGCTGTTCCTGTCCCTGCACCACTTCACCGATCCCCCGGCCGCCGCCGCCGAACTCCGCCGGGTCCTGCGCCCGGGCGGCCGGGTCCTCATCCGCAGCACGTTCAGCGACCGCATGCCGGATCTGCTGTGGCATCGGTACTTCCCCAGCGCCCGCGGCATCGAGGAGCGCACCTTCCCGTCGCTGCCCGCGACGCTGGACCTGTTCGCCGCGGCGGGCCTGGAGTTCGTGGCGCTGGACCGCATCCGCGAACTGTCCGCCCCGAGCCTGGCCGCCTACGCCGAACGCCTGCGGCTGCGCGCGATCTCCACCTTCGAGCACCTGTCCGAGGCGGAGATCGAGCAGGGCCTCGCCGCCCTGGCCACCGACGCCGCCGCCGAACAGGTGCCGCACCCGGTCTACCTGGACTCCGACCTGCTGACGCTCGCGCTCAGAAGGGCAGAGGCTTCGTGTGCAGGATGACGAGCTCGGCGACGGCCCGGGTCAGGGCGACGTAGAGGCGGCTCATCCCGCGGGGCTCGGCGGCGACGATGTCGGCCGGCTCGACCAGCACCACCCGGTCGAACTCCAGGCCCTTGACCTGGCTGACCGGCAGCGCCGACAGCGACTCGGCCAGGTGGTCGGGGGCGATGACCGTGCCGTGCTCGGCCGCGACCGCCTCCGCCAGGTCGTCGACCTCGCGGATCCGCAGCGTGCCGCCGGGGCGGAACGAGCGGGTGGGCTCGATCCCGGGCGGCAGGGCCAGGGCGGCGTAGTCGGCGATGGCCTGCGGCACCCGGTAGCCGGTCGGCAGGTCGAGCGTGCGGACCAGGCGCTTGCCCAGCCGCTGCATCAGCTCCGGCCACGACGCGGCGGCGAGGGGGTGGGTGGCCTGGCCGAGGTCGCCGACGACGGTCATCGAGGCGTGCGCGGCCCGCCGGGCGATCATCCGGCACTCCATCGGCGAGAGGTCCTGGGCCTCGTCGAGGATGACGTGCAGGTACACGTCCTCGGCCGGCTCCTCGGCGGCGGCGACGGGCAGCGGCTCCTCGAGGACCGGCACGTAGCCCTCCTCGCCGTAGGGGTCGAAGCCGTCGGTCCAGCCCGTCACCTGGTGACCCTCGCGCAGGATGATGCCCGCCGCCCAGCGCTGGGCCGCCCAGAAGCCGTTGTGGTCGATCGCCTGGCCGGACTGGGCCAGCGGCGTGGCCAGGCCGGGCGCGAAGAGCTGCCAGCCGTCGTTCAGGCTCCAGCTCAGCACGAACGTCTCCGGCAGCCGGGCGCCGCTGCGCAGCTCGCGGGCCTGCCATTCGGGGATCCGCCGGGCCGCGCGCACGGGCGGGCCGAGGATCTCGGCGAGCTCGTCGAGCAGCGGCACGTCGTCGACCGTCCACTCGCCGTGCTGGGCCGGCAGCACATCCTGCGGGGTCAGCGGCGGCCACCACGCGTCGAGGAACGCGTCGGGGATCTCGCGGCCTTCGAGGAGCTGCGACAGTACCGCCGCGGCCTCCTGACGACCGGCGTTGGGCTTGACGCCCCTGGCCTCGCAGCGCCTGCGGACCTCGGCGCGGGCCCGCGCGAGGTCGTCGGCCTTCAGGGTGCCCAGCCGGTCCGGGGCGCCCGGCGGCGTGTCCCAGGCCAGCTCGGTCAGGGCGCGGACCATCTTCAGGTCGCCCTTGGCGCGGGCCACGCCGGCGGGGTCGCGCCGGGTCGCCACGACCCCGTCGAACAGCTCGCCGAGGGCCCGCAGGTGCACGCTGTCCTCGCCGAGACCCGGCAGGACCCTGCCGATGTACTCCGTGAAGACCGTCGACGGGCCGATGACCAGCACGCGGCCGTCGGCGAACTTGCCGCGGTCGGAGTAGAGCAGGTACGCGGCGCGGTGCAACGCGACCTGGGTCTTGCCGGTGCCCGGGCCGCCCGTGATGAGGGTGACGCCGTGCGCGGGGGCCCGGATCGCCTCGTCCTGCTCGCGCTGGATCGTGGTGACGATGTCGCGCATGTGCTCGCCGCGCTCGCGGGTCAGGGACGCGAGCAGGGCGCCCTCGCCGACCACGCCCTCGACGTGCTCGCCGGTCAGCACGTCGTCGTCGACCCCGGCCACCTTCGGCCCGTAGCAGGTGATGACCCGGCGGCGGCGCACGCCCAGCGGCGCGCCGGGCGTGGCCCGGTAGAACGGCGCGGCGGCCGGCGCCCGCCAGTCCACGACCAGCGGCTCCCGGTCCTCGTCGCGCACCCCGAGCCGGCCGATGCGGAAGGTGTCGTCGTCGTCGAAGTCCAGCCGGCCGAAGACGATGCCGTCCTCCTGCGCGTCGAGGTCGGTCATCGTCGCGGCCGCGCGCAGCACCATGGCGTCGCGCTCGACCAGCCCGGTGCGCGGCCCGGCCGCGGCCCGCCCGTGCCCCTCCGCCTTGAGCTCCCGGGCCTGCTCGCGCATGACCTCGAGCCGCGCATAGACCTTGTCCACGACCTGCTGCTCGATCGCGATCTGCTGTTCCGCCTCGGACACCGTGTTCCCCCCTCGTTGGCCCGTTGAGAATATGCACAGGTCAGAGCCGCAAAATCAGCATCCGGGACGATTTGGCCGACTTGACGGGCCGATATGATGAAAAGGGCGAGGGGGCAGAAAGAAGCGGCTCACGAGGTCTGCTGCACGTGGGCGAGCTGCCCGCCTCGATGGTGATTGACGGCCGGCGATCGGCCGACGGTGGCTCGCATCGGTTCGCGCCGATACTATCGGTGGGCTGCCTACTGAACGGATCGTCCATGTCCATTTGGGTCGCCCCGTGAGCGGTGCGGTGGTCGGGCAGGTCGCCGCGTGTGTGGCGGTGACCGCGATATCCGGTTGGCTGTTTCGGCTGGGCTCAGGGCTTCGGCCGGTTGCGGTTGCCGCCTGGGCGCCGCTGCTGCCGTTGCTCGTGCTGGCACCGAGAGTGCCGTGGTTTGCGGCGGTCGGCGTGGCTGGCGGTGCCTGGTTTCTTGGCCAGCTCGGGTTTTGGTCGTTCTACACCCGCGATGTGCACATGCCCCGTCTCCTGGTGGCGGTGCGGTTCGTCGGTGGTGGTGCGGGGGTGGCGTCCGTCGTGGCGCTGGCGAGGGCGCACCTCGTCGCCGGTCACCTGGGGCTGGCTGCGTTGGCCGTGCCCGTGGCGTGGGTGGCGCTGGAGTTCCTCGTGGCGCTTCGATCCCCGCATGGTGTGTCGTGGAGTGTGGCATATTCGCAGGCGGACGTTCCGGCCGTCACGCAGGTGGCCTCGCTGACCGGGTTGTGGGGCATCACAGCGTTGCTCGCGCTGCCGTCCAGCGTTGCCGCCGCGGTGACGGCGCCAGCGGGGACGGGCGGCGAACGGGTGGCGGTGCTCCTCGCCGCCGCGGCAATCGTTGCCGCCCTCACGGGGTACGCCGTCCGGCGCGGCCGACCGGCCGCGCCCGGAGCGCAGGTGCACGTCGGCCTGGCCGCAGTCGAGCAGTCCGATGGGCCGGTGCCGATCGACTCGCCGGAGGGCGCGGCGCTGGTGTCACGGTACGTCGAGAAGGTGCGTCTGCTCGCCGGTCGTGGGGCAGCTGTCATCGTGTTGCCCGAGGTGATCTTCGCCGTCGACGAAGCCCGGATGGTTGAGCAGCTGCAGCCGCTGGCCCGGGCGGCGGTCGACCTTGGCGTAGACGTCGTGGCGGGAGTGGCCCGCCTGAGCGAGACCGCGTCGGCGAATGTCGCGGTGCTCTTCAGCGCCGGCGGAGAACCGCCAGGCGTGTACCAGAAGCATCACTTGGTACCGGGGTTGGAGGCCGCCTACCGCCCGGGTCGCGACCTGCAGTACCTGCCCGGTGACCGGCGCCTGGGTGTGCTCATCTGCAAGGATCTCGACTTTCCCTCGCTGGTTCGCGCCTACCGGCGGGGCGGGGCGCAGATGCTGCTTGCTCCGGCGTGGGACTTCGTCCGTGACGGTTGGTTGCACAGCCGGATGGCGATCGTGCGAGGCGTGGAGTCGGGCGTCGCGGTGGCGCGGGTTGCCCGCAGTGGCCGAGCCACGGTCAGCGACGCGTTCGGCCGGATCGTCATCGAGGCCGACGCCACGCAGGGCGTGGCGGTCGATGCCAGGGTTTCGCTCGCCGCAGCCACGACCGTCTACAGCCGGCTCGGCGACTGGTTCGGTTGGTGCTGCGTGGCACTCACCGCCCTGATCGCGGCGGCGCCGATCTGACGCTGTCAAGCAGCGTCGTCAGGTCGAGTCCGCCGTTGCCGACCCCACGCTGCTCGATCGGTGGATGCCCGCCACGGCCTGACGCACCGGCCACCGCGTGCCGTCGATGGGGAGGACTCCACAGCGTCTCGCGCCGCGGGCCTACCACGGGTCGTAGCCCTGCGCTTCCTCCGTCACCTGCACGTACTCGTCCACCGTTGCCAGGCGGAACACGGCCGACGCCAGGGCGAAGATCCGCGGCGACACGGCACCGACCTCGGCGGCCAGGTCGCGCAGCAGGCTCGGGTGGCCGGACAGCTCGCGGGCCGGGGCGTCCTCGGCCAGCGCCACCGTCTCGGCCCGCAACGGGTCGACGACCGGCCCGGGGCGCGGCGCGTGCCGGGCGATCCGCAGCAGGCTGGTGAGCAGCACGAGGTGGCGGGTGCGGGTGCCCGGCTCGATCGGGCCGCCCCGGGCCCGCGCGGCCCGCTCCAGCGCGGCGAGGGGCTCGAGGAGGTCCCAGGCCTCGTCGAAGCGGCCGCCCCGCTCCAGGATCCGGGCCTGCTGCACGATCAGGTCGCGGACCCGGGCGTCGTCGCCGAGCGCCGAGGCCCGCCGCAGCTCCTGCTCGCACAGCCGCAGCGCGTCCGCCTTGTGCCCGAGGCGCTCCAGCGCCTCGATCTCCAGGTCGGGCAGCAGCGACCGGTCGTCGCCGCCCCGGCGCTCCGTGATCAGGGCCAGGGCCTCGTCGTACTGCCGTCGCTCGATCATCGCCGCGGCGGCGGGACGGGCCGTGCGCGCCCACTGCTCGTCGCCGGCCCGGGCGCGCACGGCGGGGTCCAGCCGCAGGCCCCTGATGCGGCCGGCGACGTACACCTGCGACTCCGGCGGCAGCTCGTCCAGCACCGCGGCCAGTTCGGCACCGGCCGGCTCGTCCCACCGCGCGTCCAGCTCGTGCGCGGGCCGCGCGAGCATGAGGCGGTGGTAGAGCTCCTCGCGCCGGGCGACCGGCTCCGGGCTGTGCTCGTAGTAGTCCACCGCCGCCTCGTGGATGGCCCGCGCGGCGGCCGGGCGGTCGCGGGCGATGGCCGGCAGCATGATGGCGCGCACGTCGGGGCGGTGCACGAGGGCGCCGTCGCCGTCGGGCGACGGCTCGCACAGGGTCGCCTCCCACTGCAGGGCGCGGAAGATCTGCGCCGCGTCCCCGGCGGTGAGCGGGGCCAGGCCGCAGGGCTCGGCCAGGACCGCCCGGATGACGTCGGGCGTGATGCGGCGCACGACCAGGCCGGGGTGGGCGACCGCGCGGGCGCGCCGGTCCCGGACGTGTTCGAGCAGCCTGGAGTACAGCTGGCCCTGGATGTCGCCCTCGCCGAGCGCGATGAGCCGGGTCGGGTCGGTCCCCGTGCGGCGCAGCACGTCGGCCGCCAGGTGCAGGCTGAGCGGGTTGCCCCGGGTCAGCCGGGCGATGCGCGCGAGCAGCTCGTCGTCGCCGGTGCCAGCGCCGAGCAGGTGCAGCAGCATGACGCTGTCCTCGGGGCTCAGGCCGGTCAGCGGCCACACCCGGGCGGCGTCGAAGCCCGAACGGGGGCGGGCGCGGCCGGCCGCCACCACGCGCAGGCCCGGCACCAGCGCCTGCAGCACGTCCAGGAAGGCCGACAGGTCGCGGGCCACGTACTCGTCGCGGCGGGCCAGTTCCTCGAGGGTGTCGAGCACGAGCAGGAGCCGCCGGCCGCCGAGGATCCGGCCGAGCCGGACCATCAGCTCCTCCGGCACCCGCTCGATGCGCTGGCTGCCGCGGGAGGCGATGTCGGTGTAGCCGTGGCGCCCGGCCGCCTCCTGCAGCCGCGCGCGCAGCCCGGCGACCTGGCCGGCCACCGGCAGTTGCAGGGCGACCTGGCGGGCCAGCTCGTCGAACAGCGACCAGGGCCCGCCGTGCAGCAGCCACGAGCGGTCGAGGCCGGCGTAGCAGACGAGGTGACCGGCGGCGATGCTCTGCTCGGCCAGCCGGGCGAGCACCGTCGACTTGCCGCTGCCGCCGACCCCCTCAACCACGAACGGCGGGGCCGGCTCGCCCCCGGCGTGGCGGGTCAGCGCCTCGATCAGCTCCGCGCGGCCCAGGAAGCCGGACGCGAGCAGGCGCCGCAGCGGGGCGAGCAGTTGCCGCCACTCCAGCAGCGACTGCACCTCGGCGGCGGCCGGCAGGGCCGGGTCCGGGCCGAACCAGCGCTGCAGCTGCAGCACCGCGGCGAGCTCCGCGGTGCCGGCGTCGTCCGGCAGGACCGGGGTGCCGCGCAGGTACCGCTCCATCAGCCGCTGCACCGGCTCGTCCGGCCGCCCGGACGTCTCCCCGAGGGCGGCCAGCAGCTCCTGCCTCGGCGTGCCGCGCAGCACCCGCAGCCGCTCGTCGTCGCGCAGGCGCCACCGCGGGGTGCCGCCGGCGTCGACGACCCGCTCGCAGGTGGCGGCCAGGAAGGCCGCGAGGCGCTCGCCGTCGTCGTGCGGGACGGGCCCGAGCCAGTCGACGTCGAACACCGACAGGACGGCGGCCCGGGTGAGCCATGGCTGCTCAGGCATCGGCGCTCACCCACCGGGTGGTCACGAGGCGTACCACGGACTCCTCCACGAGGGCCAGGTCGGGCGGCTGCGGGCCGGGCCCGAGGATCTCGGCGACGCAGGCGTCCAGCTCGGCGCCGGTGGTGTCGCGGCCCAGGTGGCCGGCGACGTCGGCGAGGAAGCGGCGCAGCACCGCGCCGTCGATGGCCGGGATCTCCTCGACGCGCACCGCGTGACGGCCGGGCAGGCCGAAGGGGTCCAGGCCCGTCACGACCAGGCGGGTGTGCGGCAGTTCGGCGTCCTCGACCCGCGCGATCAGGCCGCGGGCGAGGTCCCGGGCGCTCTGCTGGACGCCGGGGCGGTCGAGGCCGTCGAGGATGATCCAGCGGGTGGCGCCGTCGTCGGGGTATGCGCCGACGAGCCTGTCGAGGAACTTGCGGACCCAGGCGTCGTCCAGCTCGCCGCTCGGCGTGAGGTCCACGTCCAGGCCGAGCTTGGCCGCCAGGGACTCGGCGAACGCGGGGCCGGTGACCTCGCCGGTCCAGTAGTGCGTGGTCACGCGGGCGAACCGGTGGCCGGCCAGGCCGCCGGCCGAGCGCAGGTGCTCCAGCAGCAGCCAGGTGTGCGACTTGCCGGAGCGGGGCGGGCCGTGCACGACCAGCACCCAGTAGTCGGCCCGGGCCAGCTGGCGCAGGCTGGCGCGCAGCTCGTACCGGTCGATGACGGCGCGGACGGTCCGCGGGCCGACGAAGCACCACGCGAACGGGTCGGCGTGGCGGTACCAGCCGGCGCCGGGCGCCTGCTCGAGGCGCCGGTCCAGCTCCCGCCGGAACGCCGGCTTCAGCTCGCTCACCGCGTCGACGAGGGCGCCGAGGCGTCCCTGCTGGAAGGCGTCGGGCACGGCGTGGGTCCAGGCGAGCCACGCGGTGCCCAGCGGGTAGATGCCCGGGTTGAGCCCGGCCCGCTCCAGCGCCAGCGGCACCGCGTCGCCGTAGACCGTGCGGGCCAGCAGGTCGATGAGCAGCTCCGTGCGCGGGTGGCGCAGGTCGGCGTACACCAGGTCGTCAGGGCTGAACACGGCCCACCTTGATGCCGCGGGCGGACAGCCCGGCAAGGACGCGCTCGATGCGCCGGCCCTGGTTGCGGTACGAGATGCCGTACTCCTCGGCGGCACTCACCCAGCGGTGGTGCAGGCCGACCACCCGCCAGTGCCGGTCGAACACCGGGGCGCCCGACGAGCCGGCCTTGGTGTCCGTCCAGTACTGCACCACGTCGTCGTCGACGTGGCGGACCAGGTTGTGGCTCAGGCCGATCATCTTCGGGCCGCCGTCGGGGTGCTGGATGATGAACACGTAGTCGCCGGGCCGCGGCGGCTCGGCGCCGGTCAGGTCGAGCACCGCGGCGGAGGCGGGGGCGGGCGCGGCCAGCCGGACGACGGCCCAGTCGTGCTCGCGGTCGCCCTCGATGGTGTCCGGGGCGCAGGGCACGACCGTCAGCTGGCGGGAGACGCCGGCCGCGTCGAGCTCGTAGTCGAACCACGCCTCCACCGGCCCGGCCGGCCGGTCGCCCCGGCCCCAGTCGTGCAGCACGTGGTGGTTGGTGAGCAGCAGGTCCGGCCCGATCAGGCTGGCCGTGCCCTGCGCCGGGCCGCCCGCGAAGGTGGCGGTGACCCGGCACACCGACCGCGCCCGCTGCAGCCCGACCCCGAGGAACGCGATGCCAAGCAGCGTGTCGACGCCGTCGACGACCAGCCGCTCGTTCCCGGCGAACCCGACCCAGCCGGGCCCCTGCGGGTCGGACAGGCCGTCGGGCGCGCCGGTGCCCGGCTCGAGGACGGGCCGCGGGCCGACCAGCTCGTCGATGCGCCGGCCGAGCGGGGGCTGCCGCCGCCGTACCGCATCCAGCAGCTCGGCGACGAGGTCCTGGGCCCGCGCCTCGGACAGGACGCTGTACCACTGCTGGAACGCGCTGCCGGCGAAGTTGACGGTCGCCGGGTTCATCCCGGAGTCGAGCACCACCGCGAGCACGTCGCCGGGCTGGAACAACACCCGGGCGACGAGCGCGTGCAGCGCCCGCAGCGGCGGGCGGGAGAAGTCCAGCGGATACTCGTCCAGGACACCGCCCACGGGTTTCACGGCGTCCAGCCTCCCATCGTCCCGCGCCGGAAACCACCCCGCCGATCGGCGCTATTTCGCGGGCCGGGACCGGCCCGCACGTCCGCTGTCCATGGTGGACATCGCGAGCAGCGGGGCGCGGAGGCGGCGCATCCGTCTATCGTGTACCACGATGGCGCTGTATGAGCGGCTGCGCGACGCCCTGGGCGACCCCGACCCCGTGGTCCGGCTCGACGCGGCGCGGCGGGCCGGGGAGGCCGGGGACCAGCGGCTGGTCGACGC
Source organism: Dactylosporangium sp. NPDC051485 (assembly GCF_040682015.1). Classification (NCBI taxonomy): domain Bacteria; kingdom Bacillati; phylum Actinomycetota; class Actinomycetes; order Micromonosporales; family Micromonosporaceae; genus Dactylosporangium; species Dactylosporangium sp. NPDC051485. The sequence continues at coordinate 67,175 of NZ_JBFAZW010000015.1, read as the reverse complement.
ACTGCTGCGGGTGGCGTTGACCGACGGGGCCGGGGTGCGGGTGGCCGGGGGGCTCGGGGAGACCTTCGAGCGCGTCGGGGACGCGGCGGCGGTGGCGCTCGGGGAGATCCTGGCCCGGCTGGGCGGCATCGACGGGCGGGTCGCCGGGGAGGTGACGGACCCGGAGTACGACGACGACCGGGTGGCGACGCTGCTGTACTACCTCGGGCCCCGCTACGAGCCGCTGCGCCAGCGCCTCGAGGCCCATCCCGACCCGCGGGTGCGGCTGCGGGCGGCCCGGGCCGTGCTGTCCATCAACCGCACGGCGGCGTACGCGGCGAAGCTGCTGGCCGACCCCTCGCCGCTGCTGCGGCTGGAGGGGCTGCAGGTGCCGGCGGGCGTGCGCGACGACGACGTCTGCCTGCGGCTCATGGCAGGGGATCCGGCGCCGGAGGTACGGGCCGGGGCGGCCCTGCTGCTGCGGTTCGCCGCGGTCGGGGTCGAGCCGTTCGCCGCGGCGGTGCGGGGCGAGCGCGATCCGGGGGTGCGGGCGGCGCTGCTGGCCTGCCTGGCGCACCGGCGGCGGGACCCGGTGGCGGTCCGGGCCATCGTCGGGCTGCTCGGCGACGCCACCACCGCGGTGCGCAAGGCCGCGGCGGAGGCGCTGCGCGATGCCGCCGAGCCGGACGTCGTCGGGCCGGCGATCGGGCTGCGGGTGCTGGCCGAGCCCGACGAGGGCGTGCTGGCGGCGTTGCTGCGGTACCGGCCGCTGCTGCGGGAGGCGCCGCAGCTGCGCCCGGTCATCGAGCGGCTGCACCGCTACGCCAACTTCGACGGCGACCGGCACGCGCTGGGCGCGCTGCTGTCGGTGCCGCAGCGGGCCGCCGTCGCCGTGCGGCCCGGCGGCGACGCCTTCCTGCGCGAGGTGGCCCGCCAGGCCGCGGACGCCGCCCCGGCGCCCCAGCCGGGCATGGCCGAGATGGCGGAGGCGGTCGCCGCCCGCGACACGGAGCGGGCGATGACGGCCGGGGAGATGGTCGCCTACCGGGTGGCGCTGGAGGACCCGGCGCACGAGTACCCCGACCCGGTGCGCGGGCCGACGACCGCGGCCCGGCGGGCGCTGCTGCTCACGCGGGCCGCGCACACCCTCGCGGCGCGGCTGCTGGCTGCGGGCGTGCAGCCCCCGCCGGCGGCGCCGGTCGTGCGGCTGCTGCTGCCCGGGGAGGATCCGATCGAGGCGCTGCGCTCGGTGCTCGGCGTCGACGAGTGCCGGCGGGCCCGCAACGTGACGTGGCTGCGGCTGCTCATGCGGCCCGCGGACGAGACCTGGTACCTCGACCAGCTGCGCGCCGCCAGCCCGCAGGACCCGCCGTCGGAACTCGACGTGGCCGACTGGCACCTGGAACTCGCGGTCGCGGCCGCCGAGGGCCGACGCAGCAGGTAGTCACAGCCGGGTGGCGAGCTTGCGCAGGTGGGCGTCCACCTGCGCCGGGTCGTAGCCGCGGGCCACGACGAGCAGGTCCGGCTGCTGCAGCGCGGCGCGGGCCGCGGCCCGCGCCGACGGGTCGTCGCCGAGCAGGGCGTCGGCGGCCTGGCGCAGCAGGCGGTCGACCCGGCCGCGCTCGTAGCCGCGCAGCACGACCGCGAACCCGGGGCCGTCCCCGCGGCGCGCGATGCGGTTGTCGAGGCGGCCGCCGCCGTAGCGCTGCAGGGCCTCGGCGATCTGCTGCTGGGACTGCCTGACCTCGTCGAGCTTGAGCACGACCCGCTCGCCGGGCTCCAGCACGAGGTGCGGGCCGGAGGTGGCCGGCGGGGTCGGCTCGTCGAGCACGACCCGCTCGATCGCGGCCCAGGCGACGAGGGTGCCGTCGCGCAGGGTCACGCCGTCGGGGCCGATGGCGAAGCGGAACGGGCGCAGCTCGTCGCGGGCGAGGGCGGCGCCCAGGCCAAGGGCCAGGACGCCGCCCGCGAGGAAGATGACCGCGCCGAGGGAGCCGCGGGCGCCCCACGCGCACAGCAGGGCGACGACGCCGAAGGCGATGACGACAAGGGCGAGTCCGAGGGACCGCCGCCGGCGCTGCAGCTCCATGCGTCGTCACCTTAGCGGGGCCTACTCCGTGCGCAGGGCCCGGGCGGTGCTGGTGCGGGCCGCCCAGCCGGCCGGCAGCAGGGCGCCGGCCAGGGCGATGGCCAGGCCGCCGAGGGCGAGCGCGGCCAGCAGCGGCGGGTGGTACACGTCCAGGATGTGCGCCGGGAAGCGGGTGCCGGCGGCGTGGCCCATCCGGGGCAGGATCCAGTCGTGCACGGCGATCCCGGCCGGCACCCCGACCAGGCCGGCGAGCAGGCCGATCCCGGCGACCGAGGTGAGCACCATGGCCACGGTCTGCCGCGGGGCCATGCCGAGGGCCTTGAACACGCCGAGCTCGTGGACCCGCTCGCGGGTGTCGAGCACGACGGTGTTGAGCACGCCGAGGCCGGCGACGGCGACGAGCAGCAGGGTGAGCGTGCCGGCCAGGGAGTCCATGGCCACCACGGTGCCGCTGATCTCGCCGACGTTGACGTCGGCCTCGCCGCCCTCGTCCCGGACGAGGTTGTTCAGGGCGGCGGCGTAGGCGCCGAGATCGGTGCCGTCGGCCACGTCGATGTGGTAGGCGCCCTCGCCGCGGCTGGACTCCAGCCGCAGAGCGGCGACCGAGCCGGCGTCGGTGACGATCCGCTGACCGTTGGAGCTGAGGTCGAGGACCTCGCCGACGATGCGGACGGTGGCGGAGCGGCCGTCGTTGGTGATCGTGACCGTGTCGCCGATCTTCGCGCCGTCCCGGTCGAGGAAGGCGGTGGGGACGACGGCCTCGCCGGGGCCGGCGAACCAGCGGCCCGCGATGACCTCGTAGGTGCCCCAGCTTGCGTCGCCGGTGTAGGTGACGATTTCGGTGGTGCCGGTGAGGTTGGCGACGGTGGCGTCGAACTCGTTGCTCTGGAAGTACCGCACGGTCCCGGTCTGCGCCTTGATCGCCGCCTCGACCTTCGCCGCGTCCCAGTGGCCGGGCGGGCCGGAGTACACGATGACGTCCCCGGCGTCGCGCCGGTTCAGCGCGGTCTGCACGCCGCCGACGGACAGGGCCAGGCCGGCGCCGAAGGTGACGCCGAGCGTGCCGAGGGCGACTGCCGCGGCGACGGTGGCCGAGCGGCCGGGGCGAGTGAACGGGGTGCCCAGGCCGAGGCTCACCGGCCGGGGCAGCGGCAGCCGGCCGAGCAGCTGCCGGGCCCGCCGGCCGCGGCCGGGCAACGGGGTGCGGCCCACGGCGAGGGCGTCGATGGTGCGCAGCCGCCCGGCCCGCAGCGCCGGCCCGAACGCGGTGGCGGCGACGATGGCGAGGACGGCCAGCGGTACCGCCGCGGACACCCACCAGTCCAGGTGCGCCGTCCCGGTGCCGAAGGCCTCGCCCTCCTGCCGCAGCACCGGGAGCGCGGCCAGGTTGCCCAGCGCGATGCCGGGCACCGCGCCGGCGGTCGCCGGGACGAGGGCCTGCCGCACGTAGATCCGCACGACCTGGCCGGGCGTGTGGCCGAGGGCCTTGAGGATGCCGATGCGGCGGGTCGCGGAGCTGACCGATCCGCTCACCACGATGCCGATGATCAGCACCGACATTGCCAGGCCGAGCACGCCGAACGCGACGACGAACGGTGCGAAGGTGGCCGCCACCTTCTCCGCATCGGCCTTGACCAGCAGGTAGGAGGTGGCGCCCTGCAGGGCGCCCGGGGGCACGGCGGCGGCGATGGCGGCCCGGTCGGCGTCGATCGCGGCGTCGGTGCCGGCGGCGGAGAAGCGGTACAGCATCTGCAGCCCCGTCGGGTGCAGCGCCGCCACGGTGTCCGGCAACGCCCAGACCTGTGCGGTCCGGCCGATCGAACGGGCCGTGCCGACGATCTTCACGCGGGTGGCGCCGAAGTCGAACTCGTCGCCGACGCCGATCGGCGTCTTGTCCACCGCCCACACGATCTCGCCCGGGCCGGTCGGCCAGCGCCCGGCGACGAGCTCGAGCGCGTCCACGCCGCCGGTGCCGAGGTCCGGCCGGCCGACGACGGTGACGGGTGGCAGGTCGATCCCGGGCGGCAGCCCGAGGCCCTGCGCCTGGGTGACGGTGCGTGGGTGGACTGTCACGATCGGGAACGGTCCGGCGGTCGCGGTGACCCCGGCGGCGTGGGCGGTGGCGGCCAGCTGGCCCGGGGTCACCTTGGCCGGGTCGAACTGGGCGGCGAGGTGGGCGCCGTGCTGGCGGTCGAAGGCCCGGGCGAACGGGGCCGACGAGGCGACGAGCAGCCCGGCGGCCAGCACCGAGGCGGTGACCGTGAGCAGTGTGGTGAGGGCGATGACGACCCGCTTCACGCCGGCACCCCGCTGGCGGCGAGGCGACCGTCGACGAGGGAGATGGTGCGGGTCGCGCACGCCTCCGCGAGGGCCAGGTCGTGGGTGACCAGCAGCAGCGTCTGGCCGTCGCGGTTGAGCTCGGTGAGCAGCTTGCGCACCTCCTGGCCGGAGGCGGTGTCCAGGGCGCCGGTGGGCTCGTCGGCCAGCAGCAGCGGCGGGCGGTTCATCAGCGCCCGGGCCACCGCGACGCGTTGCCGCTCCCCGCCGGACAGCCGGCCCGGGAAGGCCTTCGCGTGCTTCGCGACGCCGAGGTACTCCAGCAGCTCCCCCGCCCGCTGCAGGGCCTTCGGCCGCGGCGTCCCGCACAGCTGGGCCGGCATCAGCACGTTGTCGAGCACGGTCAGGTCGTCGAGCAGGTTGAAGAACTGGAAGACCATGCCGATGCGGCGGCGGCGGTACTGGGCGGACGCCGCCTCCCCCAGCCGGTCCACCCGCACCCCGTCGACCGTCACCGTGCCGCTCGTCGGCCGGTCCAGCCCGGCCACCAGGTTGAGCAGCGTGGACTTGCCGCTGCCGGAGGGACCGAGCACGGCCAGGGCCTCCCCGGCCCCGACCCGCAGGGTCAGCCCGTCCAGGGCGGCGGTCCCGCCCTCGTATCGCTTCGTCACGTCGTCGAACTCGATCAGCATGCGGCGACGCTAGGCCCGCACACGCTGCGTGGTCGTCGCCCGCGCTGCCGGTTTCGGGCGGCCCCGTCATCACTGCGATGTACACACCGGTCGGGACGCGCGGGCGCCGGGCCGTCGGCGAGACTGGGCGGATGGAGGTGCGTGCCGCGACCGCGCGCGGCCGGCGGGCCGCGCTGGCCTGGCTGCGGGTGACGTCGCCGGCCCCGCCGCCGGTGACGGCGTGGGCGTGGGCGGCCGACGTCATCCTGGCGGTGCTGCTCACGATCGGCGCGGTCAACGGCGCCACGGAGCCCTACCTCCAGCCGGACCAGGCCGTGCACGTCCACATCGGCATCGGGGGCCACCCGATCGGCCTCCCTCCGGACGCGCCGGACGCGCCCGACTTCGTCTTCCCGCCGCCGCCCGGCGACGACGACCAGCCGGCCGGGTGGCTGCTGGTCGTGGCCGCCCTGACCGCGCTGCCCCTGGCGGCGCGCCGCCGCTACCCGCTCGCCTCGTTCCTGGTTATCGCGGTGTGCGCGTTCCGGGTGTACCGCATGGACGCCGACCCGACCTGGACGGTGGTGGCGTCGGTGCTCGCCGCCTACAGCGCGCCGGCGTACAGCCGCTACCGCAACCTGGCGCTGGCCTGCGTGGTCGTGGCCGGCGCGCTGGTGCTGGGCTCCAACAGCGACATCCTGCCGGGCCTGCCGTCGGGCCTGGCGATGTTCGTCGCCCTGTCGGCGGTCGGGCTGGGCGCCAACGCCATGCACACCTGGCGGCAGCGGGCCGCCACCCTCGAGCGGGAGCAGGCGGCGGCGACCCGGCTGGCGGTCGACCAGGAGCGGGCCCGGCTGGCCCGGGAGCTGCACGACGTGGTCACCCACAACGTGAGCGTGATGGTGGTGCAGGCCGGCGCGGCCCGCAAGGTGATGGACGCGGCGCCGGAGCTGGCCCGGGAGGCGCTGCTGGCGGTGGAGGCCGGCGGGCGGGCCGCGATGACCGAGCTGCGGCAGGTGATCGGGCTGCTCACCGTCGACGCCGACGGCGCCGACCTGGCCCCGCAGCCGGGCCTGGACCAGATCCCGGCCCTGGCCGGGCGGGTCCGGGAGACGGGGGTGCCGGTCACGCTGAGCGTGGAGGCCCCGGCGGTCTCCCCCGGCGCCGGGCTGGCCGCCTACCGGGTGGTGCAGGAGGCGCTCACGAACGCGGTGAAGCACGCCGCCGGGGCCCGGGTGCACGTCGGGGTGACGGCGGCGGGCGGGGTGCTGCGGGTCGAGGTCGTCGACGACGGCGGCGAGGCGTCGCCGGGCGCGAAGGGCAGCGGGCGCGGGCTCGCCGGGCTGCGGGAGCGGCTGGCGGTGTACGGTGGCACGCTCACCGCCGGGCCCCGGCCCACCGGCGGGTTCCGGGTGGTGGCCGAGATTCCCGTGCAGGAGGAGGGCGGTTGAGCGAGCGGCTGCGGGTCGTGATCGCCGACGACCAGGCGCTGGTGCGCACCGGGTTCCGGATGATCCTCACCGCCGACGGGCTCGAGGTGGTGGCCGAGGCCGCCAACGGGCTGGAGGCGGTGGAGGCGGCCCGGCGCACCCTGCCCGACGTGGTGCTCATGGACGTGCGGATGCCGGAGATGGACGGGCTGGAGGCGACCCGCCGCATCCTGTCTCCGGCCGCCGCCGACCCGCCGCGGGTGGTCATCCTGACGACGTTCGACCTCGACCGGTACGTCTACGCCGCCCTCTCCGCCGGGGCGAGCGGCTTCCTGCTCAAGGACGTGAGCCCCGAGCAGCTGGTGGCGGCCGTGCGGCTGGTCCGGGCCGGGGACGCGCTGCTGGCCCCGGCGATCACCCGGCGGCTCATCGAGCGCTACGCGGTCCGCGACGAGCGCGCCGCCACCCTGCACCGGGACCTGTCCACGCTCACGCCGCGCGAGCTCGAGGTGCTGGCGCTGCTGGCCCGCGGGCTGTCCAACGCCGAGCTGGCCGAGCGCCTGCACCTGAGCGACGCGACGGTGAAGACGCACGTGGCCCGGATCCTGTCGAAGCTGCGGCTGCGGGACCGGGCCCAGGCGATCGTGGTCGCCTACGAGACCGGGCTGGTCACGCCGGGCTCGGCGGGCGGCTGAGGCCTCAGCGGGCGGACAGCTGCACGAAGTCGAGGTCGCCGGCGTAGTAGTCGCAGCCCACCTTCACCTGGTCGCAGGCGGTCTTGCCGCCGATCGACAGCGGCCACGCGTTGGCGATGTAGCCGGTGCGCCCGGCCCGCCGCGCCTCCGTCGTGCCGTCCACGGTCAGCACCACGCCGGGCGAGCCGCCGGACTCGACGCGCTCGCAGCGCACGGTGTGCCAGGCGCCGTCGTTGAGCCGGCTGCGCGAGGAGACGATGATCGACCCGCGGGCGCCGCGGAAGAGGCACTGCACGATGCCGTTGGGGATCTGCAGCTTGAAGTTGCCGCCGTCGACGGTCGCCTGGCCCTTCTGCACGATGTTGCCGAAGCGGTACTGCGTGCGCAGCCGGATCGTCACCGCGTAGTCCCGCCCGCCGGGGTTGAGGTCGCCCGCGCTCGGCACGGTCGCCAGGTGCCGCGGGTGCGTCGGCGGGGTGTCCGGGTCGAGGCGGGTGAACCGGTAGCCGGTCGCGCCGCCGCCGGAGACGCCGGTGATCACCTCGCTGCCGATGGTGCCGTTGAGCCCGTGCCCGGAGCTGTCGAGCATCGTGCGCGCCGCCGGCCCCTCGTTCAGGTCGTAGCGGGCGATGAGGTGCCCGTCGCCGGGCTCGGCCGTGGCGCCGGCCCCGGTGGCGGTGCCCGCGAGGGTCGCGGCGGTGGTGAGGAGTACGGCGGCCATGTGCCGCGACCGTGTGCGCATGCCGTCATCCTAAATGCCCGAATCTTGGGCAATTGTCGACTTTCCCGCAGATGCCGAACCGTTATTTCGCCGGACCTCCTGGCATGATTCGGGCATGGACGCGTCTGCACACCGGGTCGCGCTGGACCGCGGCGAGGTGTCCCTCTCCTGCCTCGTCGCAGGAGCCGGCGGTGGCAGGGCGGTGCTGCTGCACGGCCTGGCCGGCGACGCCGGGGAGCTGCGCCCGACCGCCGAGGCGCTGGCCCGCAGCCACCGGGTGGCGGTGCCGGACCAGCGGGGCCACGGCCGCAGCACGAGGCGCCCGGCCGACGTGTCCCGCCGCGCGTACGCCGCCGACGTCGCCGCCGTGATCGAGCGGCTCTGCGGCGGCCGCCCGGCCGTGCTGGTCGGGCAGTCGATGGGCGGGCACACGGCAATGCTGACGGCGGCGTGGTACCCCCACCTCGTCCGCGGCCTCGTGATGCTGGAGGCCGGCGTCGGCGGCACGGCGCCCGGCGACGAGGACTACCCGGCCCGGCTCGGCGCCTGGTTCGCGGCGTGGCCGGTGCCCTTCGCCGACCGGGCGGCGGCGGTGCGGTACCTCGGCGCGAACCCCCTGGCCGAGGCCTGGGCGGACGCGATGGAGGCGCACGAGGACGGCCTGCGCCCGCGCTTCGACGCCGACGTCATGCGGGCCGCGATCGAGCCGGTGGCGGCGCGGGCCCGCTGGGAGGAGTGGGCCGCCGTGACCGCCCCGACGCTGCTGGTCCGCGGCGAGCACGGCAAGATCCCGGCGGCCGAGGACGCGAGGATGCGCGCCGAACGGCCGGACGCCGCCTACGCCGTCATCCCGGGCGCCGGCCACGACGCCCACCTCGACGCCCCGGATGCCTGGCTGGCCGTCCTGCGCGACTTTCTGGACTCGATCGACTGACCGCGATGTGCTATCAACATCGCCGTGTCAATCAATCACGGGGATGACCACGAGGACGAGCCGCCGGCGCCGCGGCCGTCCAACCGGATCCTGATCGTGTCGTGCGCCCTCGCCGCGGCGATCCTGGCCGCGGCGATCTTCATCGTGCTGGACCGCCGCGGGACCGGCGGGAGCGAGGCGGAGCCGGCCGCGGCCGGCGCGCCGAGCCCGAAGCCGCCACCGGGACCGCCGACGGGCGACGACATCGGGCTGCCGTCGGGCCCCGTGACCGTCGTGCTGGACGGCGAGACCGTCACGCTGCAGCCCGGCCAGATCGGCGCGTTGTCGCTGCCGGTGTCCCTCACCGACTGGGCCGCCCGGCTCCCCCGGCCCGTCACGCTGGCGACCGCGGGCACCACCCGCCACGGCGAGGTCCACCTCGACAAGGCGCTCGCCGTGGTCGAGGTGACCATGGACCACGGCGATGCGATGTTCAAGGTGGACTGCCAGGTCCGCGGCGACAACGACGGCACGCTGCCGCAGCCGGCCCTGGACTTCCTCAAGGCCTGCACGACCGCCACGCTCGCCGCCGGCGAGCCGATCGAGGCTCCCACCGCGCACTGGCTCGCCGACCGCCTGCGCCCGGTCGCCGACCGGCAGGCGCCGGTGAGCTGGAGCTGCGGCTGGCTGCAGGCCCGGCTGATCCTGGACCGCAGCACCGCCGACCTGGAGCTGCAGGCGGCGTTCCCCGGCCCTCCCGCCGACTGCAAGGAGGTCGGCTGGTGAGCCGCTCATCGGTCTACGTCGCGCTGGAGCGCCGCGTGTGACGACACTCTCCGGGCCGCTGCGCGCCTGGGTGGAGGCCGCCGCCGGGTCGCGGGTCGCCGGGGTCCGGGCCCTCACCGGCGGGTACAGCAACGACAACGCGGTCCTCACCTTCGCCGGCGGCGCCGAGCTCGTGCTGCGCCGCTACCTGCGCGCCAACGCCTGCGCGGTCGAGGCGGCCCTGGCCGCCCGGCTGGCCGGGGTCGTGCCGGTCCCCGAGGTGGTGGCGGCGGACCCGACGGGCGAGGCGGCCGGCGAGCCCGCGATGCTGTCCGCGTTCGCGCCGGGCCGCCCGGCCGGCGAGGTCCTCGACGGGCTGAGGGGGCCGGACGCGGCCGAGCTGGGCGGGTCGATCGGCGCCGCCCTGGCCGCCGTGGGCACGGTGACGTTCGCCGCGCCCGGGTTCTTCGGCGACGGCGCGCTGGCGCCCGGCCCGGAGGGTGCCGAGCCGGCCGCCGGCCTCGACGCGTGGGTGGCCCGCTGCCTCGAGCACGGCAACGCCGAGGGCCACCTCACCGGGGACGAGCGCCGGGAGCTGCAGCGGCTGGCCGACGAGGCCACCCCGCAGCTCGCGGTGCTGCACGGCGCCCGGCGGCTCGTGCACGGCGACTTCAACCCGAAGAACCTCCTGGCCGAGCGCCGCGGCGGCCGGTGGGCGGTCGCCGCGGTGCTCGACTGGGAGTTCGCGTTCAGCAGCACCCCGCTCTTCGACGTGGGCAACCTGCTGCGCGACCCGCGCCCGGCCGGGTTCGAGGCGGCGTTCCTGGCCGGGTTCCGCGCCGGCGGCGGCGAGCTCCCGCCGCAGTGGCGCCGCCTGGCCGGGGCGCTGGACCTGTACTCCCTCGCCGACCTGCTGACCCGGCCGGCCGGGCACCGCTACTTCGCGAGGGCGATCGAGCGGATCCGGGCGAGGATGTCCAGCTGAGCCGGGTCGTCGGCGTAGCAGTACAGGACGACCTCGTCGGCGCCGAGCGCCCGGTAGGCCTCGATCGCCCCGGCGATGCGCTCCGGATCGCTCAGCGGCGCGCCCCAGCCGGGCCGCCCGGTGAACGCGTAGTAGTCCGCGACGGCCCGGCGGGCCCGCTCGACGGTGGCGGCCGGCCCGGCGGCCACGTTGACCTGGCAGACGAGGCGCGGCTTGCCGGCCCGCCCGGCCGCGTCCCACTCCCGCCGCACGGCGTCGAGCAGCCCGCCGGCCCACTGCGGCGGCGCGGCGCAGATGAAGCCGTCGCCGTGGCGGGCCACCCGGCGCAGCGCAGCCGGGGCGAACCCGCCGAGCAGGACGGCCGGACCGGTGGGCGTCAGCGGACGGGGGCCGATGTTCGTGCCGCGGTACGCCCCGCCGCCCCAGATCCGGCGCAGCGCGACGATCTGCTCGTCGAGCGCCCGCCCCCGCCCGCCGGTCGGGGTGCCGGCGGCGGCGTGGTCGTCGTCGCGCCCGCCGATGCCGAGCCCGAGCACGAACCGCCCGCCGGCCATCCGGTCGAGCGTGGCGGTCTGCTTGGCCAGCAGCGCGGTGCCCCGCAGCGGCCCGAGCAGCACCTCGGTCTGCAGCCGGATGCGCCGGGTCGCGCCGGCCAGGACGGCGAGCGCGGCGAGGGGTTCGGGATTGTCGTAGGCGAGCCGGTCGAGCAGCGCGAGGGTCGAGAAGCCGTGCGCCTCGGCGGCGCGGGCCCAGTCGGTCAGCCGCTCGGGCGCGCTGATGGGCAGGCCGATGCCGATGTCCATGGGTGGTTCCTCCGTGAGGTGGGCAGCAACAACTAAGCCGCCCCCTCCTCCCCGCGCCTCGGCGAGGTCCCCGGCCCATCTGCGACGTGGTTCCCGGCCCGGGAATTCGGAATTCCCCGCCACTATAGCGCCTGTGTCTGAACCGTCCGGGCAGGTTGTGCTCCAGCGTGTAGGTCAGGGTCGGATGCAGTCGCGGCGGATCAGTGCATCGACCGGTGCTCGCGGGTTGTGACCATCAACTGTCGCCAGCAACGTCGATGAACGCTCGCAGTCTTCGGCGTGCTGCCACGCCTCCGAGGAACCAGGCTGCCTTCTGGGCCGCGGCGATGAACAGCCGCTGGCGGGGATCACTCCGAGGTACGGCGCGCGTTCGGCTCAGCCTTCGATGAGCGCCGCGATCCGGCGGGCGGTGGCGCGGTCCTGCACCAGCTCGCCGAGCACGTCGCGTAGTGCCTCGCCGGTCTCGTCGCCGGCTTCGAGCGCGACCTGCAGGCGCGTGAGCGCGAGGGTGCGTTGCGCAGCAGGATGCCGCTCCGACTGGTAGGCATCGAGCAGGGTCTGCGGCGCTGCGCCGCGCAGCACCGCGGTGAGGGTCTTGCCGAGGGCGACGGCGTCGAGCAGGCCGGCGTTGATGGCCGAGCCGCCGGCACTGAAGATGTGCGCGGCGTCGCCGGCGAGGAAGACCCGGCCTTCGCGGTACCGCTGCGCGTGCCGGCTGTTCGCGACGACGCTCCGCGCGGCATAGGCCGTCGTGTACGGGAGATCGGTACCCAGGACGCGGCGCAGGCTCGCCCGCAGTTCGTCGTCGCTGAGCTCGTCATCCGGCTCGCTGTCACCACGTGGTTCGTGCGTGCTGACGATGTACACGTCATCCGGGGCGGAGCGGTCGAGCGCGTCGGCAGGGGCAATGGTGATCGACCCGTGTCCGGTCCGGTTGGGCCGGAAGGGCACGAGCTGGCCGATACCACGCAGCTCGATGCGATCGCCGACCCGGGCCACAGCGTCCGCCGGGATGGTGACCCGCGCCAGCCGGGAGATGTTGGCGCTCGTGACGCCGGGGAAGCCGATGCCGAGGCTCTTGCGTACAAAGCTCCGTGCGCCGTCGCAACCTACGAGGTACCGGGCGCGCAGCTCGACGGGCGAGCCTTCGGCGACGGCCTGGACGGTCACACCGTTGCCGTCCTGCTCGAACCCGGTAACCTCGCGCCCGCGCAAGACCGTGACGCCGAGGCGCACGGCGCGCTCCGCCAGCAGGCATTCCAGCCGGTACTGTGGCACTGGGAGCACGTGTAGTGGACCGCGCAGCAAGCCGAGTTCGAGGGTAAGCGGGCCGAAGCGAAACCGCGGTGGCCGTACCACCCGCAGCCCCGTGCCCCGCAGGAGCTTGCGCCGCCGCAACTCCAGGACGGCCCGGCCGACAACGCCGTTGCCTTTTGGGATCTGGACCGGCCCGGCGGTGCGGTCGAGAACGACCGCGCGGACGCCTGCGGCGGCAAGGTCTCCGGCGAGCAGCAGGCCCGTTGGCCCCGCGCCGACAACGAGCACGTCAAGGACGGATGCGTCGGTCTGGGTCAACATGGTTGTCAACCTAACTTGACGTACGGCGCCGCGTCAACCTACGTTGACGGAAGAAGGTGACGACGCTGCGGGCCGTGCGCCGTGAGCGGACTCCGGCCACCTACCCGACCCTCGCCCGGCGGGCCGGCGTCTCGCGCACCTTCCGCTACCAGAACACCGAAGCCAAGAACCTGATGACCGGCAACTCCGCCGCCTGCGACGCCACCTGCGGATCGTCGTCGGCCAGGCAGCGACGGTACGCGTCCGCGTGTCTGGCAGCGGCCCACGTTGCACGGCACCTCCGGGTCGGCGGAAGAGGTCGGCGACATGGTGATGTTGTTGAGCGGCCGGTCGTAGAGCCCGTCGGCGCCGACTGGCACGAAGGCCGCCTGGGCCTGGCGATCATCGTTCCCACGACGGAGGAGTGGATCGCGGGCGCCCGCCCGCTGATGAGCAGGCTGAGTTCGATCCCGCTCTCCTCGCCCAGCGAGGTGGGTCGCACGGCCGTCAGCTCCGCGTCCCGCCAGGTCCGCTGCCCGGTTCCGCCCCCGGCGAAGACCACAGAGGACAGCAGCGTCCGCGCCGGCCCTGCGGCCCGGCCGGCACGGCGACGGTCGTTGACGCGCCCAGATCGATCCCGAGCCGATGCGTCACCGGGAAACCCTACGGTCGCCGTACCGCCCCGGACCTCCCCCGGGCATCCCGGCGCGGGCATCCCCGAGGCCGGCAACGCGTCGGTGGGTAGCGGGCCCGGCGGCCGGGCCCGCTACCGTGCGCGCTACTTGAGGTGCGGCTTGACCTGCGAGGTGTAGATGCCCTCGAGGGTGGACTTGAGCTTGGTCATCTCGGCCTGGACGTCGCCGTTCTTGGTCAGGATGGTGGCGCAGGCGTTGGCCATCTCCTGGTCGGCGCCCGGCAGGAACACCCGGGCCCAGTCCTGGTTGCGGGTGACCGCGAGCTGGTCGATGGCGACCTGGGCCTGCGGGGTCTTGGACGTGATCGCCGAGACGTCGGCCGACTTGCGCACCGGCATGTATCCGGTGGCCTGCGCGAACCTCAGCGTGTTCTCGGGCGAGGTCAGGAACTTGATGAAGGTGGCCGCGGCGACCTGGTTCTCCGGCTTGATCTTCTTCGGGATGCCGACGCCGGCGCCGCCCGTGGGGCAGACCGGGGAGGCCGACTTCGGGCCGCCCGGCAGGAAGCCGGCGCCGACGTCGAACTTGGCGACCTTGAGGATGCCGACCAGGCTGCCCGTCGAGCCGACGGTCGCGCTGACCGCGCCGGCGGAGAGGTCCTGGGTGGAGTCCTTGCCGGCCACGCCCGACCACTTGCCCTTGTACACGGCGTCGGCGAGGAACTGCAGGCCGGCCACCGCCTCGGGCTTGTCGCAGGTGATGTCGAAGCTCTCCTTGGCCGACCAGCCGCCGCCCTGGCCCCACAGGTTGTTCTGGAAGCTCCAGCCCGCGTAGCCCGCGAGCGCCGGGAGCTGGAACGCGTGCTGCAGGCCCGGGGTGGCCGACTGCAGCTTCGGCGCCCACTCGGCGAACTCGTCCCAGGTCTTCGGGGCCCGGTCGGGCAGGCCGGCGGCCGCCCAGTGCGCCTTGTTCCAGTAGAACAGCGGGGTGGAGCGGGCCCACGGCACGGCCCAGGTCGAGTTGTTGTACTTGTAGTCGCTCAGCAGCTGCTCGCGGTAGTCGCTGGTGTCCCAGTTGAGGGCCTTGAACAGCCCGTCGAGCGGGATGATCGAGTCCTGCAGGAAGTAGCGGAACCACCACACGTCCGAGAGCACGACGAGGTCGGGCAGCGTGCCGCCGGCCTGCGCGGCCTGGAACTTCTGCGCGATGTCCTCGTAGTTCGAGCCGGCCGACACCAGCTGGACCTTGATGTCCGACTGGCTCTTGTGGAACTCGTCGATGATCTCCTGGGTCACCTGCTGCGACGAGCCGGGGTTGGACGACCAGAAGGTGATGTTGCTCGCCGGCTTGACGCCGGAGAAGTCGAGCTCGGGCTTGGCGGACGAGGCGGGCTCGTTCGACGTCGAGGGGCCGCCGCCGCACGCGGCCAGGGCGGCGGCGGACAGGCCGCCGGCGGCGAGGCCGAGGAAACGGCGCCGGTTGAACTCGGCGGGCTGGGACAAGGACACGTTGTACCTCCAGGTCGATCGGCTGATCACCCCTTGACAGCACCTTGCGTCAAGCCGGTGACGATGTAGCGCTGCAGCGCGGCAAACACCACGAGTACGGGCAGCAGCACCATGACGGTGCCGGCCATGACGATGCCGTAGGAGGCGGCCGCGCTCTCGCTGTTCTGCAGCAGCGTCAGGCCGACCGGCAGCGTCATCATGTGCGGGTCCGAGACGATCACCAGGGGCCAGAGGTAGTCGTTCCACTCGAACACGATGTTGACCAGCGCGACGGTGGCGATGCTGGGCGCGGCCATCGGCACGACCATGCGCCACAGCCGCCGCCAGTGCCCGGCCCCGTCGGTCTCGGCCGCCTCGAGCACGTCGGCGGGCAGCGTCAGGAACGCCTGGCGCAGCAGGAAGGTGCCGAAGCCGCTGCCCAGCCCGGGCAGGATGATGCCCCAGTAGGTGTCCTGCCCGCCGAGGCTGCTGATGAAGGTGAAGTTGGGCACGACGCTCACCTGCGGCGGCACCATCAGCGTCGCGAGCACCGCCCAGAACACGAAGCGCTTGCCCGGGAAACGCACGAACACCAGCGCGTAGGCGGTGACGACGGCCAGCAGCACCTTGAGCCCGGCCCCGATGACGGTGACGATCGCCGAGTTGAGGAACAGCCGGCCGAACGGCACGACGCCGGCTGCCGTGCTGTAGTTCTGCGGGTGCCACGGGTCGGGCAGGATGACGAGCTTCTGGGTGACGACGTCGGCCGGCGTCTTGAACGACGACAGCACCAGGTACGCCAGCGGGAGGATCACCACGAGAATGGACAGCACGATCGGCAGGTAGCCGGTGGCCAGCGTGGCGACCAGGTTACGCCGCGAGAGCGGCCGGGTGTCCACAGTGCTCATCCGCGCGCTCACCGGTAGTGCACCCGCCGCTCGAGGACGATCAGCTGTACCAGGGTCAGCACCACCAGCAGCACGAACAGCACCGTGGAGAGCATCGCCGAGTAGCCGGCCTGGTTGTAGCCGCCGAACGCGCGCAGGTAGGCGTCGTAGATGAGCGTCGTGGTGCCGCGGCCGAGCGGCGTCATCACCCGGATCAGGTCGAAGGCCTGCAGCGAGTTGAGCAGGCTGGTGACCATGAGGAAGAACGTGGTCGGCGACAGCAGCGGGAACACGACCTTGAAGAACTTGCGCCACGCCCCGGCCCCGTCGATCGCGGCGGCCTCGAGCACGTCGGAGGAGATCGACTGCAGCCCGGCCAGGTAGATCACGGCGGCGTAGCCGAGGTTCTTCCAGACGTACACGATGACGACCATGACGAGGCTGAGCGTCTCGTCGTTGAACCACTCGGGGCTGCGCAGGCCGACGGCGCGCAGGACCGCGCCGAGCGCGCCGACCGTGGGGTCGAAGATGTACTGCCAGGCCAGCCCGACCCCGACGCCGGAGAGCACGAACGGCGAGAAGACCGTCGCCTGGGCCAGCCCCGCGCCGCGCACCTTCCGGTTGAGCCCGAGCGCCACCAGCAGGCCCAGCCCCATGGACAGCACGACCGTGGCGACGGTGAACAGGGCCGTGGTGAGGAAGACGTCGCCGGCCTGCGACGAGGAGAAGAAGTGGACGTAGTTGTCGAAGCCGACCGCCCGCGCCGTGTCCGACCCCAGCGTCCAGTCCAGCGTGGAGTAGTACACGTTGAGGATCAGGGGCCGATAGGTGAACAACACGATCAGCGCGAGGTTGGGCGCGGCCAGCGCCACGAACACCAATGCCTCACGCCAGCCCCGCCGGCGCCGAGCCCGTCGCACCCTGGCGTGGCCGTCGGCGGCGACGGGCTCAGGCGGCGACGGCTCGGCCGCGGTCCGCCCGAGCCCAACAGTCATGATCGGCAGCTAACGCGGGCCAGCTGTACGGACCGCGAGCGCTCGGTGAACGCCCCGCATCGGCGCATGTACGGCAAATGGAAGTGTCGACCCGATTTGGGTTACCTGGGGCGGTACATCCGGGACGCTGCCGGTCCCGTCCAGCCGAAGGGGCCGGCGGGCAGGCCGAGGTTGCGGGTGAGCTCGGTGCTGAGCCGCCCGACCGGCAGCTGCTCGGCGGCGACGAACAGGTCGATGGCCTGCCGGTAGGCGCGGCGGGCGGCTGGTCGTCGTCGAGGTGCAGCAGAAAGCCCAGGCGGAACGGCCGGCCCGGTCGCTGCTAGGCCGTCATTGCTGGCGGGTCTCCCGGGAGGGCGGCCATCTCCTCGGCGTAGCGCCGCAGCGGGCCGGCGGGCGCGGCGGCGGCGTAGCGCGCGAACTGCTCCTGGCACTCGCGCCGCCGGTACCCGCCGGCCGCTCCGCGACCTGCAGCACGGTCTTGCCGACCGTCTCGCCGGCGTCGAGGCGCTCCGCGTACCCACCGGAGTCGGGCAGGTAGGTTTGCGCGCGCCGCCGCGGCAGTCCGCGCCCGTGGACAGGCGGCGGCCGGCGTCACTTCCGCAGCCCGGACAGTGCGTCCGACCACGCGATGACCTGGTCCAGGGTGGTACGCAGCGCCTCGAACTGGTGCTCGCCGGGCGTGAGCGTGGTGAAGCCCTCGAAGTCGGTATAGAACGACAGCGCCACCTGTGAACGGACCGTGGCCAGCTGCACCTCGGCCGCGATCAGCCGCAGGTGCTCGACCGCGCGGGCCGCGCCGACCACGCCGTAGCCGACGAACCCGGCCGCCTTGTTGTTCCATTCGGCGTAGAGATAGTCGATGGCGTTCTTCAGCACGCCGGTGGTCGAGTGGTTGTACTCCGGAGTGACGAACACGAACCCGTCGAACGCCGCGATGCGCCGCGACCACGCCCTGGTGTGCTCGTTGGCGTAGCTGCCGGCCGAGGCGGGAACGGGCTCGTCGAGGTGCGGCAGCGGATGGTCGGCGAGGTCGACGATCTCGAAGTCGGCGTCGGTGCGTCCGGCCGCCTCCGCGTAGACCCAGTCGGCGACCTGCCGGCTGTAGCGGCCGGGGCGGACACTGCCGACGATGACGGCGATCCTGGTCATGAGGTGGTACTCCTGTCGGTGTGGTGCGGCGACGAGCTGTGCGTGTATGGACGAGCGCTACCGTGGCAGCTACGCCGCCCGGCCGGAACCAGGCACCATTTCCCGCGTCGGGCACCTCAAGGTGCGTCTTGGAAGGGAGCTGCGATGACGACGCCGGACTCCGTGGCAATGCCGTCCACATGCCGGGACGATGAGCTGCGGCAGCTGATGCGCGGGCTGCTGAGCACGATCGGCGACAAGTGGACCCTCGCCGTGGTCGCGGCCCTGGTCGACGGCGAGCTCCGCTTCAGCGAGGTGCAGCGCCGGGTCGCCGGCATCTCGCACCGCATGCTCACGAAGACGCTGCGCGACCTGGAGCGCGACGGCCTGGTCGGGCGCCGGGTGCACGCCGAGGTGCCGCCCCGCGTCGAGTACACCCTGACGCCGCTCGGACACACGCTGCTCGCCCCGGTCGACGGTCTGGCCCGGTGGGTCGAGGAGTACGGCCACACGGTCCTGCGCAACCGCGGCGACCGGCCGTGACGCGCCATCGCCCGCGGCCGCGCGGTCGGCGTCCCCGAACACCAGCTCGACTGGAAGGACTGAGCACCCGCCGGCGCGCCGGCCCGCCACGCCGGTGGCGGCCACCCTCTAACACCAGTCGCCTAACCGCTGAGCCCCCGGAACCGTTGCAATACCACGACAAGGAAGCCGACGAGCAGCGGCGCGATCACCATGTTCAGCACGCGAAGGGCCTTCCGGTTCGGCGACGGTACGGCACCCTGCAGCACGACCTTGGCGACGAGCGTCCCGAGCAGCACGGTGAGGAGGAGGGGCTGGACCCACACCCACGGGCCCTCGCCGGTCCACACCGACCTGAGGAGCAGGGGGCTCATGAGGAGCTCACCCGCCCGCGTCGCGCAATGCGCCTGTTCCGGATCAGTTCGGTCAGCGCCGCGACCGATGCTATGGCCACGAGGGCACAGAGCCCGAGCGTCGGTGACCAGCGCCGCAGCTGAACCATCGCCTGGGCGACCAAGGTGCCGAGCGCCAGGCTGAGCGCGACCCCGAGGACGAACTGCGTGAGGCGGTCCGGCAGCCGGATCAGCCGCACGCACGCCAGCCCAGGGACGATCGCGAGGTAGGCGAGCACGGCGACGGCCCGTACGGTGGCCGGTCCGCTCAGCAGGACGAGGGCGAGGACCCCGGCGCCGGCGAGCAGCGTCAGCAGCGGTGGCCAGACGGTGGGCGGCCTGGAGCCGTCCTGCCCTCGCGGCGGCGCCGGCCGGCGCAGGAGCATTCCGGTCGCCTGGCGGGGGCTGGGCACGCTTTTCCGGTTGGCCACGCTCGGCTCGGTGGTGTTTGTCATCGGCTTGCGCCTCCCGTGGTGGCGAGGACGTAGATCCTCGCTTCGGGGGTGGTGTAGACCGGCCGGAACCGGCCGGAGTCGACGACCTCGCGTTCAAGGCCCTCGCCCCAGCCCGCCGGTTTGCCGAGAAACGACTCGGCGAAGACGAACTGCCCCTTCGTGATGAGCAGGTACGCGCCCTGCGGGTTGCTCCGCATGTCGTGTTCGATCTCGGATACTGCGGTCGGCCCGAAATCCTGGCCGAGAGGCAGATAGTGGTACTGCTCGATGCCCTGCGCCCGCCAGGGCACGTTCGACGTCAGCGAGACGAACGACGTACCCGCCGGCGCATTCGCGTAGAGCCAGGCCACCGCCTGGGCATCGCCGGGGCGGACCCGCTCGAAGGCCTCGTTGCCGTACCGCGCGACGAAGAACGCGCCGACGAGCACGGCGCTGAGCACACCGGTCAGCGCGGCGGTGAGGACGCGCCGCCGCGCCGGCCAGGCAGCCGCCGGCAGCGCGGCGAGGAGGATCACCATGAACGGCAGGGCGAGGGTGTAGACCCGCAGGAAGATCTCGCCACCATAGCTCTGAAGGGCCAGCAGGAGGAACGGGGCGACCGCAAGCGAGAGCAGCGCCAGGTCGCCCTGCCCGCGGCGCATCCGCAGCCACGCTCCGGCGGCCGCCAGGCCCCAGACGGCCGCGGCGAGACCGACCCGCGACAGCACCACGATCTGGTGCGCGAGATCGCCCCGGACGCGCTGCACCGCTGCGCTGCTGACGGTGCCGCCGACGTCGCCGACGGAACCGAACATGTCGTGCAGGTGCCCTGACCAGTACGGCACCGTGCCGTAGCTGATGTAGGCGGTGACCACGACGGCCAGCAGGATCGGCAGCGTGCGCATCGTGCAGCAGCCGGTCAGCACCAGCGCGCTGGCGGAGATCACGATCGCGATCGGGGTGAGCTGGTGACTGACGGTGCTGGCGGTGAAGACCACGAGTACCACCGCGATCAGGCCCGTCAGCGACACCGGGCCCGCGGGATGCGGGTCCGGGGCGAGCCGCAGCGGGCTCGGCGGGAGCCGGAACACGCGCAGGAGCCAGCCGGTGACCCGTCCGGGTGACCTGTGCCGGGTACCCGTACGCGGGCGAAACCACGCCACCAGTACCAGCATCAGCACCAGGTAGAACAGGTAGTTCATCCCCTGCGGCCCGAAGTAGTCCTGCCCCACCCAGTTCGCCGGCACGAACAGCCAGACGGCCAGCCATGCCGTACGCGCACCCGACGACAGCTCGCGGGCCAGCCGGAAGACGGTCGCGCCGTACAGCAGGTTGAGCACGACGGCCGTCCAGGCGAGCAGCGGCATGGCGTCCGGCATCCCCGCCGCGCGGGTCGCCATCGCCGCCAGGGCGAAGAACCCGGGCCAGTTGAATCGGGCGTCGAGCTGCGGCAGCGTGTGGCCGGTACGCGCGATGTAGTCGGCGAAGCCGACGTGCAGCCAGCTCGGGATCATACGCGGCAACGGCTCGACGAGCGCCGCCGCACCGTGCAGCAGGACGACGAGCACGACGACGTGCGCGGCGAGCAGCGGGGCCGCAGCGGGCCGGGTACGGAACACGCCGCTGACGAAACTGACGGTGAGCAGCGCCAGCGCGACGTACAGCTCGGGACGCAGCGCTGTGACGAGGCCGAGGAATCCGATGTCAGCGACGTCCGACCGCCGCAGGGACTGCACTCCGAGCCCGAGCGCGATCACGGGCGCGCACCACCCGGCAGCCACCCACAAGCCTTCGTGTACCCGGCGCTGCGGCGCGGTCGCCGTGGCCGGCACGGCTGCCTCGCTGCTCACGGCTTGCCCCACGCCAGTCGCAGCAGCGCCGGCAGGACCGCTCCCGCGACAATCAGCTGTGCGGCCAGGTAGGCGACGCCGACCCCGGTCACCCCGAGCTCGTCCATGGTGACCAGGGCCAGCGACAGCACCAGCGTGCTCGACGCGGCGTTGACCAGAATGATCCGGCCGACCCGCCGCTGCACCCGGGATGCGGCGACGAAGACGATCATCACCAGCTTGGGCAGCACCGCCAGGGCGAAGAGCCGCAGGGTGTTCGCGCCGGCTCCGGCGTAGTGCGCACCGAACAGGGCCAGCAGCAGCGGCGCCGCCCCGCAGAGCAGGACGACCGCCGGCGTGAACAGGAGCA
This sequence comes from Dactylosporangium sp. NPDC051485, assembly GCF_040682015.1. Classification (NCBI taxonomy): domain Bacteria; kingdom Bacillati; phylum Actinomycetota; class Actinomycetes; order Micromonosporales; family Micromonosporaceae; genus Dactylosporangium; species Dactylosporangium sp. NPDC051485. The sequence goes on along the minus strand of NZ_JBFAZW010000015.1, from coordinate 45,611 downwards.
GCGCCCGGCGCAGCAGCTGCCGTGTGTACGCCGCGAGACGGGACTCGTCGGCGGCGGCCTCCACGGTGAGCGAGGTGCCGAAGTGGTACGCCACGAGCTCCGCCGAGCTGCCGAGCAGCCACGCCACGTAGAATACGCCGTTGGCCTCCGCGCCCAGCTTGGCGGTCACGATCAGCGGCAGTGCGTTCGTGCCGGCCTGCATGAACAGGTACCCCACGTAGTCCAGCGCGACGAACCGGGCCAGGGCCCGGCGGCCGGGCAGGGCACCCGCGTCGCCCCGCGCCTGCAACCGGGGCAGCAGCCTGCGGAACACCAGCAGGCTGACGGGGATGAGCGCGGCCACGGCCGCGAGATTCCAGGAGGCGAAGATCCCGAGGCTCGGTGCCGCACCGGCCAGCAGTACCAACAACGCGATCTTGAGGACGCCGAAGAGGGCGTTCTCGGCCGGGACCCAGACGGCTCCCCGCAGCGCGGTGAGCACGCTGTCCTGCAGCGTGAACACGCCCCAGCCGGCAACGGCCAGCGCAAAGCAGACGGCGAGCAGCGGGGCGCGGTGCAGGAAGCCGAACTGGCCGGCGACGACCGGTGCGATCGCCAGGAAGGCGCCGCTGATGGCGAGAGCCACCAGGCAGCTGGTCCCGTAGGCGTAGCCGACCAGCCGGGTCCCCTGCCGGCCCGCGGCCGGCAGGAAACGGGCGAGCGTCCCGTTCAGGTTGAGCTGGGACAGGTTGCTCAGGAAGGTCATCGTCGAGACCATGGCGGCGCCGATCCCCAGCTGCGCAGCGGAGTACAGCCTCGCCGCGATCGCCCAGTAGGCGACGCCCAGCACCGAGCTGAGGACCGTGTTGGCCATCAGGGCGTAGACGTTACTGTTCAGCGGATTGCGCAGGTGGCGGCGCAGCCGCGCTGCGACCGGTGTCGCAACGGCGACGGAGTCGAGGGCGGTCGCGCCGTCCGTGATCGCCGGATCGGCGATTCCGGAATGTGGCCCTGTCATGACGCCACCTCCCGGCCGCGCTCAGGCGGCTCGCTGCGGTCCGGCATGCGCGGCCGGCGGGCGGCGGGCCGCGCCGCGTGCACCACACGACGGACCTGCCGGTACGCGCGCCAGCCCCGCGTCCGCAGGTGCTCGCCGCGCCAAGCCAGCGGCCAGCCACGCCCGTCGAGCAGCGCTTCGAGTCCCTCGGTGCCGGTGTCGCGCTCGATCAGGACCCGGGCGATGGCGAAGACCTCGTCCTCGTCGTGGCTCAGCGCGTTCTTCACGGCACAGGCGGAGGAGTAGCCGGCTGCCTGTACCGCGCGGCAAACCGCCGGGCTGTGGTAGCCGTACGGGTAGGCGAACGACGACACGGGTGCCCGCAGCCCGTCCTCGAGTTCCCGCCTGCTGCGCGCGATCTCCGAATCCAGCTCCCGGCGGCGCAGGCAGTCCAACGCGTGGTGCGTGTGGCTGTGTGACCCGATCTCCACCCCGTGCGCGCGCAGCTCTGCCAATCCGTCCCAGTCCAGCGCGGGATCGCTGCCGGCCGGCTGGGTCACGCCCAGCCGGGACGTGATGACGTATGCGGTCGCCGTGAGGTCGTACCGGCGCAGCACCGGCAGCGCGGTCTCGGCGAGGTCGGGGAACCCGTCGTCGAAGGTGATCAGCACCGGCCGCGGCGGCAGCGGTGCCACTCCACGCAGCATGGCGGCGTACCGGCTGACCGTCAACGGGGTGCTCCCCCGGCCCCTGATCAGCGCCATCTGCTCGTCGAAGTCGCCGGGGGACACCGACCATCGCAGCGTCCCGTCACGGCGCTCGTCGCTGATGCTGTGGTACCCGAGCACGGGCACGACGGTTCTGGGTCGCGCGGCGCTCACCGACGGCCCCGTCGCGAGCGGGCCGACCACGCGGCGGCGGCGTAGTAGGCCGGGCCCAGCGCCAGCCCGCACAGCTCCAGAACGGTGAACGAGGCTGGGTAGCCGTCCTGCTTCCGCGCGTTCTTCCCGGACCGCGGCAGGAGGGCGTACGCGATACCGCGCGGCAGCCGTCTGAGCAGGTCCACGCGGGCCGAGGCGTCGGTGGCGACGCACTTCGCGAGCACCGCGCTGAGGCCGGTCCCGTACTGGTACACGGTGCGCCGCAACGCCCGCACCTCACGCCGATGTGTATGCCACACGATCGCGCCCGGTTCGTACACCAGCGAGTGGCCGGCCAGCACCAGGCGCAGCAGCACGTCGATGTCCTCGCCGCTGGGCAGCCGCGGGTCGAAGCCGCCCAACCGGCGCAGCTGCGCGGCACGGAACGCCATGTTCGCCCCGGAGCCGTACGAACCCGGCAGGTACGGGTAGAGCGAGCGGGGCGACGCGGGGACCCGGTGCACGTGCTGCGCCTCGACCGTGGAGATTCCGGTCCGGTCGAACCGCCGGCGCCGGCAGCCCTTGCCGTAACCGCCGTACTGCTCGATCCAGATCTGGGCCGGCGCCTCGAGTTCCCGGGCAAGCACCTGTCCGGTGACCCCGGCGACGTCTGCGTCGGTGAAGCCGTCGACGAGCGCCCGCAGCCACTGCCGGTCCACCATCACGTCGTCGTCCGCGAAGGCCACGATCTCGCCCCGGGCCTCGGCGAGCCCTCGGTTGCGTGCGTGGGTGACGCCGGGTCGCGGTTCGCACGTGCAGCGGATCCGGGGATCGGCAGCGGCCCGCCCCGCGACGATCCGTGCCGTGTCGGACCGCTGAGGGGCATTGTCGACGACGACAATCTCGTACCGGGGGTAGTCCAGCGCGGCGAGCGAGTCGAGTGCCGCCTCGAACAGTGGCGTCCGTCCGCACGTCGGCACGATCACGCTGACGAACGGGCTCGGCTCCTGCGGTGGCCGGCGGGGTGGGCACGACACGCCACCGCCGACCGTTCCGGCCTCGCCGAGCAGGCCCGGGTCCAGCCGATCGAGCGGAGGCAGGCCGTCCTCCCGAAGGTGCTCGTCGACTTCTTCGCAGAGCCGTTCGCGGATCACCCCGGCCAGCGCCGGCGGGGTCAGGCCGCCGGCCGGCAGCGCGACGTCGAGCAGCCCCAGCGGTTGCCCGTGCAGCCGGACCAGGATCTGCGCTGCCGCGTACCGGGTCCCGTCCGGGCCGCTGTCGGGCACGGCGGGCAACCTCTCGGAGAGTTCGGCCGTGAGCACGCGTACCGGCGCCGGCCCCGGGTCGCGCCGTTGCCGGGCGGGCTTTCCGGCGGCGTGGGAGGCGCGCATCGCGTGACCGCAGATGTAGCCGGAGGCGGTCACGAGCAGCCCGGCGACGATCGCCCCGGCCCGCAGCAGCCCGGCGCCGTCGCCGTCGCGGACCTGGCGCAGCCCGCGGCGCACCCCGTCCGGCAGCGCCCGGCGGGTGTACGCGCGCTCCGCGGACAGCCCCGCCTCGCTGCCGACCAAGCGGGCGACCACCGCCTTGGACCGCCCTTCCGAGAAGCAACGCCGGCGGAAGTAGTGCCACGTTGTCCGGTCCGTGGTGACCCGGTGCCGGACTCGCGCCGACGGCTCGTACAGCACGACGCCGTCCGGTTGCTGGCGGCGGATACGGATGCACAGTTCCGTCTCCTCGCAGCCGACCGGCGTGCGTCCGATCCGTCCGAGCGCGGGATCGAAGCCGGCGGTCCGTTCGAGAACGGCCCGGCGGAACGACATGTTGCATCCGATGACGTTGCGCACCGCGGAGACCTCCGTCGGCTGCCCGGTGAAGCTGCACCCGACCACCCAGTCGAACTCGGGCGGCAGCCACCGCGGGCGCTGCTCCTCCCACGCCGGCAGGGCCCGCCCACCGACGGCCAGCACCTGCTCGTCGCGGTAATGCGGCAGCAGCTGGGCCAGCCAGTCAGGCTCCGCCTCCGCGTCGTCGTCGAGGAAGGCGACGATCTCCCCGCGCGCCTCGGCCACGCCGGTGTTGCGGGCCGCCGAGAGGCCGCGCGGGCCGGTGTTCGGCACGACCGTCACGCCGGGGAAGGTGTGGCAGACCCGGTCCAGCAGCACGGGGTTGTGGTCCACGACCACGACGATCTGCGTCGCCGGGGTCTCCTGCGCGAACACTGACTCGACCGCCCGCACGATCTGCGACCAGCGCCGTTCGGTGTAGACGCAGATGACGACGGTGACGCTCGGCGCCGGACCGGGGTCGCCCGGCCGTTCCGGGTCGCGGCCGGCGGCCAGCTCAGACGCTGACGAGGACGCGCTCGACGTTGCCGCGAAGCCACCGTGGATTGTCATGGTCACCTTCCGAGTCGATGAACAGCAGGGTGTGGCGCAGCCAGTAGAGGAGCAGCGCCGCGCGCTGCGGGATGGTGTCCAGCCAGGCGTCGACGTCGCGGGCGGAAACGTCGAGCGTCTCCTCGATGCCGCGGTGCAGGGCGCGCACGACGATGTCGCCGAGCTCGTCGCCGCCGGTCAACCGCCGGGCCAGGACGTGCAGGTGCAGCAAGTCGTGCAGCGGAAGCTGGCCCGGTGTGGCACAGTCCCAGTCGACGACCCCGGTCACCTGCCCGCCCGGCGGCGCGGCCAGCAGGTTGCCCGGCCAGAAGTCGCCGTGGATCCAGGACACGCGCACGGTCCGTCCGACGAGCACGGCGATCAGCTCCTCGTGCAGGCGCCCGACCGCGTCGACGACCCGGGGCGGCTGGGACAGGGTGAGCGCGAACTCCTCGAGCCGCCGCAGCGGTGCGTCGACCCACGCCCGAACGGTGGACCGGTCGAGCACGGTCTGCTCCCCGGTGCGGGCGTGCAGGTCGCTGATCAGCCCGGTGGCGGCGCGCAGGAGCATGGTTCGCCAGGCCCGCCGCACCATCAGCCCCATCGCGGAGACCCCCGGCAGCGCCTCCTCCACGCAGTAGTAGCGCCCCTCGATCGTCCCTTGGGCGAGACAGCGGGGCAGCACCGGACGCAGGTTGGGCAGCCGCGGATCCTGGCGGAGCATCGCGAGTACCGTCGCCTGACGCCGCAGGCTGGCGGCGCCGGCGGCGGTCCACGGGACCTTGACCACGTACCGGTCGGGCGATCCGGAGCGGATGACCGTGGCGACCGCGACGGAGGTGCTGGTGAAGCTGACGGTTTCGGTCCGCCAGCCGGTGTTGCGTATCGACGTCGCGCCGGCGACCAGTCGCGGTGCGGCGGCGGCGGTCCACCGCCGCTCTTCCCGGTGCAGCCACCGGGCGAGGTGGTCGCGCAGCACCGGCCGGGCCTTCTGGAGCGTGCCCCTCACCGGGTCGCCCGCCTCGCGTAGTACTGCCAGATGCGCGCGATCGCGTCGGCGAGCACCAGGTCCGGTGGCCGGTCCGCGTCCAAGGGTTCAAGGTGCGGGATCCGCCGGCGCAGCCGGTGGTACTGCTCCCGCTCGGCTTCCAGGTGCGCGGGGTCGTACTCGCCAGACCGCAGGTACATGACGCGACCCGGCACGTCGAGCAGCAGGACCAGGTTCGGCGCCGGGCAGAGCCGGCTCAGCAGCACGAAGTACGGCCGTTTGAGCCACACCAGCGGCCCGCGCGGCGGCAGCAGCGCGTCGTAGACGTACCGGTCGAAGACCACGACCCGGCCGAGCACCCGGTGGCGCAGTGCGGTCAGGTAGCGACGCCACACGGTGAAGGGGCGCAGCAGAATGCGCAACCCGTGCGCGGCCACGCTGACCGGCGACTCGTTCGACGGCCACAGTCCCATGTAGACTCTCTGCACCGGAAAGTAGAACGCCGACTGGATGCCCGTGGCGAGCGTCGACTTGCCCGAACCGTCGGGGCCGAGCAGCGCGACGCTGATCCCCCGCCTGCTCCAGGCCTGCAACGGCCGCTCCGCGAGCCGCAGTGCGGCCGAGGCGACGAGCCGACCGGCCACCCCGATCGGGTGGTTTCGCCGCCAGGCGGCAAGCAGGGCGCGGCGCCGCGCCGCGAGGGCGTCCAGCCGTCCCGCCTGCCAGTCCTGCAGCAGGGTTCGCGCGGCGGCCGCTGGCATCGCGCGTACCAGCGGGCCGTCGAGCGACGCCGCGTGGCTCAGGTCGGCCAGCCGGCGCACGTGGCGCGCCGCGAAGGCGCCCTTGTCGAGGACGCAGTGCAGCAGCAGCGCCCAGAACTCGTCCTCGGGTGCGAGCACCCACACACCGTCCTGCTCCCGGCGGCGGGCCAGGCACTCGTCGGCGGCCTCCGTACGCACCTGGAAATGCCAGCCGTAGGCGACCTCGGTCACGAGGTCGAGCTCGACCCAGGTGCCGGTGGACGCGTCGAGACCGAGATAGAAGCGGTGGGTTCCCCGGCCGTGGCTGCGTAGCCGGATCAGCCCGTGCGCCTCGATGACGGCCACGGCCCGGGGAAGGTCGGCCGCGGCCACGAGGATGTCCAGGTCGTCCGCGGCGGTGAGCCCATCGGGGCCGCCGCGCAGCAGGCACCACCGTACGCCAGCCTCGTCGATCCCGGCCAGCACCGTGCGGGCGAGCCCAAGTTCGGCTACAGCGGGGTACGGCCACCGATGCGGATGTCCCTGAACCGTCCGTGCGGTCGTGTCGTCGCTGGTCATCGCGTGGTCTCCGACGCTCGTGTGGTTGCGGCTGTGAGGGCGAGGCACGGTTGCGCCGGTGTCACGGCCGGTGCGGGCTGGACAGCCAGGGAAAAGTCCGCCGGCTGGTCGGTCCGCAGGGGGACGTACCGCACCTCGTACGGTTCGAGCCACAACGACCGCCCCTGCACCTTGACCTCGATCCGGCCGGTTCCGAGGTGGACGAGCAGCAGCGCCGTTCGGCCGCGGACGAGTCCCAGCTCCGGCGCCGGCCAGGTCACGGCGTTGTCCCCGGCCCGGTCCGCGAGCACCTGCTGCAGCCGCGCGACCGCCTCGGCATATGCGAGGGGAAGACCGCCGTCCGACCGGCCGGTCGCGCTCCACAGCGCCGGCGAGTCCGTCTCGCGTGTGTCGTCGTCGCGTTGCGGCTGCCAGATGAGTGCCACGGCGGCCTTCTGATCGATCATGTGCAGCAGGGCGCCGATGGCCCGGGCATCCAGTTTCGCCTGGCCGTCCGCGGTGGCCTGGCCGACGTGGAACTCGCTCCACCACACCGGCAACGAGGTGCGCTGCCGCAGCCATTGGGTCAGGGCGCCGAAGAGTGCGCTGCTCGTGCTGGTCGCGGTGGTCCGGCCCTCGTCGCGGGTCGCCGATCCGGCGTCGACCGCGATGAAGTCCGCGCCGTGCTTGTGCTGCAGCCAGTAGTCGATCACGTCGAGACTGCGCTGGTCGATCGTGCCGCAGGCGCCGGACAGGTCGGACGGGTGACCGCCGGCCTCACGGCTCGCCCAAAGGTCGAACACGACGTACGGCCCGCCGACGGCAATATTGGGATCGACCGACTTCAACGCGTCGTACACCGCGTTGTAGAGCTTCGTGTACGCCTCGTAGTCCCAACGGTTGCGGGCTTCGTCCCAGAAGCCCTTCAACTCGTTCCACACCTGGAAGTGCCGCACGTCCGGATACCGGCGGGCGACCGCCGCAGCGAGCGCGGCGAAGTCGGCGTAGTGCCGCGGCTCGGGCGCCGCGTGCAGCTGGTCCCAGTCGGTCTCCCCGGGCCGGCCACCCTTCATCCAGTCAGGGGCGCAGCAGAGTGTGATCACGGGCGTGCCGCCGGTCGACCTGATGAGCTTCATCCGGCGGTCGAGCGAGGACCAGTCGAACGTTCCCGGGCTCGGCTCGGGGTTCACCGCCCCCCACCCGTCGATGTGCTGGTTCTGGTAGGTCGCCGTGGCGGTCAGCACGGCCCGCGCCGATGCGGAGGCCGCAGGGTTGCCCCAGTCGTCGATCGAGTTCTGGGTGTGCGTGACGCCCACGGCGAGGGTGCGCGGGTCGGGGCGGTGGATCTTCGGCGCGGACCAGTCGTAGCCGGCGAGGTCCGAGTCGGCCGGCGGCGGGTCCGAGGTGTGCTTCCGGCCGGGATTCCATCCGACGACCAGCAGCGTGGAGACCAACGAGAGCGTGATCAGCGTGACGATGACGCGACGGCGTCGGGCGCGCGGGTTCGGCAACCGCGACGATCTGCGGAACACGGGGCCTACCCACGCCCTCTCATGCGCCGCAGCGTCGCACTGGCCACGCCACGCGTACGACGCGCCAGCGAGCCCATCGGCATTCGCTCGAGCCGGTAGCCGGCATAATGTTGTTCCGCGGCGCCGAAGCGGCTCTTGAAGAGCGCCAGCGACGAACCGGGGGCGGAGTCGCCCAGGTGGTACGACACGCACCCGGCCTCGGCCGCCTCCTCGATGGCGATGCGGTGCAACAGGTAGGTGGCGTACGTGGGGCCGACGAGCTCCTCGTCCATAGCGCCCCGCCACATGCAGGCCACCGCCTGGCCGAGCAGCACGACGATCGCGGCGGCCGGTCGCCCGTCAACGAACGCCGCGTAGATCCGGCAGCGCGGGCCGAGGACCCGGGCGACCGTGCGCAGCTTGTGGGGCGGCTCCAGCCGTGCCGCCCGCCAGCGTGCCAGCCGGAGCGGTACGCCGTCCTGGTGTGCCCACCGGTCGACGGACTTGGCGTACAGCTCCTGCAGGACCGGGACGAGCCGGCCGGTGTCGTCCCGCTCGACAACGACGTTGGCGCGCTCGGCTCGCCGGACCCGGTTGCGGGTGTCACTGCGGAACCGGGTCCGCCAGACCTCGTCGAAGCCACCGGCGAGGGAGAGGGTCTGTGCCATGCGCGGCTCGCGCCGAACCCCGGGCGGGCAGCCCTGCTCCCAGGACTCCGCGGTGGAGGGGTCGGGACGCAACGAGGCACTGACCATGCGCCTCGCGGCAAGGTCGCCGAGGACCATCCGTACGTCCTCCGGCCGGACGGCACCGCCCTCGCCGAGCAGACCGCCCGCTCCCCAGCCGATCGGCAGCGAGGATTCCATCGCGATCAACGGGCCGACGAGTGAACGGCGCACCAACGGGAGCACCAGCCGTCGGCCGTCCGCGGTCCGGTAGAGCCGCGAGGCGTTCGCATACCCGTCGACCGCGCAGATGCACTCCAGCCACTCCGGGGACTGTGTCGGCAGCGCTCGCGGCGCGGAGGCGAGCACCTCCTGCCACGCGTCGACCGGTGCCGGGCTCGTCACGAGCGGTGCGCTCGTGCCAACGGCTCGGCGCGACCGGGGCCGTTGGCCGAGACCCGCGCTCACGGCGCCGCCCACAGCACACCCGTCGAGTCCACGGACGGGCCCGCATAGCCGGTCACGGCCGGGCCTCTTCGGCAAGCTCCGCGGTGTCGAGCAGTTCGGCGGTCAGCGACTGCCAGGTGAGCAGGACCCGGTGGTCGATCGGGTCCACGACCGGCCGCGGTCGCCGCACGATCCGCTCCCGGACCAGCGTACGGAGCACCCGCTGGCCGTCACGGAACGTGCGCAGGTTCGAGGTGCCGCACCGCCTCGGTAGTTCGGTGCTCGGCACCTCGGCGATACGAAGACCCGCCTTCAATGCGTGTACGACGAGTTCGGTCTCTATCTCGAAGCCGTGCGCCGTGAGGGCGAGCGACGGCAGGCACTCGCGGCGGAACGAGCAGAACCCGTAGCACAGGTCGGTGAAGCGGACGAGGAACATGCTGTTCGTCATCCGGACCAGCATCTGGTTGCCGATCCGCCGCAGCGCGGTCAGATCCAACGATCCGCCGGCGGCAAGGAATCGGGAGCCCTTCACGAAGTCGTACCCGTTCATCAGCGGCGTGACGTACCGATGGATCTCGTCGGGATCCATGCTGCCGTCCGCGTCGATCATCACGATCAGGTCGCCGGTCGCCGCGGCGAAGGCGACCCGCGCCGCGTCTCCCTTGCCCCGGCAATTCTGGGCCAGCACCACGATGTCGGGCCGGACGGCGCGCGCGACCTCCACCGTGCGGTCGGACGAGTGCCCGTCGACGAGGACCACCTCGTCCACGATGGACGGCAGGCGCTTGAGCACCCAGGCGATGTTCTTCTCCTCGTTGAGCGTGGGGATGACCACGCTCACGCTCTGCCGACCGGGAACCCCGCTGATGGGTTCTGCCGCTATGTGGTCGGGCCAGCCCCGCATCCGGGGGAGGCTCAACGATGGCCCGCCGTCCCGTTCCGGCGCGGGGAACGCTCCGACGGCGGGGCCCACGACATTGTGGATGTCGCTGGACCCGGTCATCGGTTCGTCCCGGTGACGCAGACCGCCGCGTTGCCTTCCGGCATGCCGTTGGTCTTTCGCATCTCACCCTGATCGAAATGCGCCGTAGTCCTCATCAAACCCCTCCCCCGATGGGCACCCGAAGCGATTGAATCGATATGCAGCGCCGATGCGGCCGACTGCGCCCCGATCCGAACGTGACGTTAACAGCGAGTGAACGCCCGTAACCGCAACATCCACGAACGTAGCCAGCCGATCAGACACGACTGTCCGATGTGGACCCCGCTTGGTCTGGATGCTCAACGCCGTATGCCCGGCCACAGCAATCACCTCCCACCGTGCGCCCGGGCGAGAAAGTGGGTGAGAAGGCAATCGGGCGAGAGTAGGCCCCACGCAGTTGGGAAGCGGTGCGACACCACCACGCGGTAGCCCGCGGCCACTCTGTCCACAATGGACAGTGTTTTCGGTCAGAGTGCCCCGCGACCCGGGAGAGCATTAGCCAGAACGCAAGCGACAGCGCCGGCCCGCGACGCTGACGAGCAAGGCCGTACGGGTGGGCGGGCCATCGACCCTGTCCTTACGATGACCCCAGCGGGATGTCCGCGTGCCAGTACCGCTGCGTCGTGTCGTTGCTGGCCATGACGACCAGGCCGGCTGCGCTGGTGACCGGCTGTTTGGCCGAGGTCACGTTGTTCAGGTGCGGCGACAGCGCATCTCTGATGACTGGCGTGCCGCGACCCAGCGGGAAGGAGACGTTGCCCATCGGGGAGCTCTTCATGAAGATCGTCCCGTCGGATCCTGAAAAGGGGCACCCGGTGTCCGGCGCAGTCATGAACACGTAGATGACCTGGTGCGCGGAGTCGAGCATGACGATCGGCCGGGTGTGGCAGTCGCTGATGCGGCCGATTGGGTAGCTCGCCCAGGCACCGGTCGAGGGGTCCCGCACCAGGAGCATGATCTGTGGCGCCACCCCCGAGCCGCCGACGTCGTCCAAGCTGGTCTTGACCGCCGCGTAGACGCGCCCGGACTGGTCCGCCTTGAGGTTGATGTGGTCGTCAGCCCAACCGGGACCGCTGAGCACCGCGATGGCCGCCGACCACGTTCCCGCCGCTGCACCGTCAGCGTGGGTGGCGAAGTACATCGCCGAATCGACCTGGTTGCTCCACATCACGCCGACCTTGTGGTCGCCCGTGGCGACGATGGACGAAATGTCGTCGGGGTCCAGCGACGTTGCGCCGGCGACTGGGAGCACGAACGGCACGCCCCACGTCGTGTCGCTGCCCGTGGTGGAGTTCGCATAGACCTTCGAACCTTGGGTCCAGGTCGCCCACAGGACGCCGGTGGAGTCCTTGTCGATGGTCAGCGTCTCGCTGGAGTAGTTGTCGATCTGCACCGGGAATCCGGCGTCCAGGGTGTACGTCCTCGTCGCGGGTGTATAGCTGTAGCGGTAGAGCCGGGCCGGGTTGCCGGACGTGGCGTCGCTGGACGAACTGGCCGTCACGTGGGAGGCGACATAGAGGTGGGTACCATCCCACAGGGTGTCGGAGCGCGACTTCGCCCTGTTGTCGGTCTGCGCGCCGGTGTCGATCCAGGTCTGCGTCGAGCGATCCAGCCGGAAGATGTGGTGGGTCTGGCTGACCGTGTCGAAGAGCACTGCCCACCAGACGCCGTCGTTCCACCACAACTTGCTCTCCGGTTTCTCACCGGTCGCTGCCGCCCCCGGTGTCGACGGCCCGACATACCCGATGCTGCCCGCAGTGCTGGTGGTGAAGGTGGCGTCGGAGCCGTTGGTGGCGCCTGCCGAGTTGGTCGCGACGAGCCTGTAGTGATACGTCGTGGAGGCAGTCAGGCCGCTGAGATTCGCCGAAACTGGGGCTGCGGTGGTGCCGGACCCGGCCGAACCGTCCGGTGAGGGCGTCTGGGTCCCGTAGGACGTCGTGGTGCCGTACTCGAAGTGATAGGTGGTGCTCAACCCGTTTGGGCTGACGGTTCCGGCGATGGTCGCGGCTGTGCCGGCAACGCTCGTGGCGCTGCCGGTCGTCACCGTCGGCCGCTGCGGCTGCGGCGCCTGACCGCTCGGCTTGATGTTTGCGGCAAAGCTCACCTGCACCGACGTACCGCCAGACTCCGTACTCGAGTAGGTAATCGGGCTACCGGTGGCGATGACACCGTTGGAGTCATTGGTCTCGAGTGTGGCCTGGGCTGACGTGGCGGCTCTTGTGTCGGAGCGTTCGGTCAACCCCGCTCCCGGCGTCCAGGTCTCGGAGGCACGGGAGGCAAAGGCCGCGAAGCCCCAACTCCCTGCCACTGTCGGCGTGAAGGCCGGGGCAGTGTGGCTGGTGGTATTGGACCCGCCGGCTTCCACTTTGTAGCCGTATCTCTCGAAGGGGTAGACACCATTCGCCGTGTTGATCGTGGTGTCGGCGCCGGAGTACGCCAGCACGGAGATCACCACGCCGGCCGGCGCGCTCGCAAATCTCCACGTGCCGGACTCCGCTCCCCCCACCGCGGCCTTCACAGCCACCACCAGGTGCGAACCGGTCGTGGTCGCGACATCGAACAGCTCACCGGGGATCTTGGTCCAGCCGCTCGGCGCCGTGTTGGCGATATCAGACAACCCCGGAGTCTTGTACGACAATGACGCGACCAGCAGGTCACCGGCCACCGCCGCGCTGGGAGTACTGAACGTCTTGGAGACAACGCTGCCGGTGCTGTCGGTGGCGTTGACCGGTGTGCCCCGCAGGGCAACGTTCGCGGCATCGACCGCCGCCGTCGCGGCAGCGGCGTGCGCGACCTCCAAGGTCGCGACGTTGCTGACCACTATCACCACAACGGCCGCGGCGGCACATCTCCACCCGAGTCTCAGCATCGCGGGCCCCCGACTGATGTACCCACGCGGGCTTGAGGTCCGGCGCCTTCCGGCGGGACTCGACATTCGGCGGGATGCCGTGCGCGTGTTCATGGCGCCTCCGTGCGACGAGGCCTCAGGCGGCTACCGCGACCACATCGCTCGAACGGGGCGTTCCTGCGCATCACAAGGTGACGTGAGAAGCGCGTCCAAACAACTGCGGACGCTTTGACTCTCGACTATGCACCCGCCTGCCCCGTCCCGGTAGAGATGTGTCGCCGACGCGACACGCCCCTTCCAGGGCGGCCACGGCAGGACCATGACCGCCAATGCCGGAATTGAGGATTTTACGTCGATATTCGTTCCAATTGCGGCGCGCTCGCTACAGCTTGGATGTTCGCGCCGAAGTCGCGGTGTTTGCCGGAGTACCAGGCGTCGATTGGTGGCGCCCTTGACGCTGGTCGTTGTCTCGGCCAGTCGATCGGCGCCGCCGGGCGGTCTCCCGCGTCTTCGAGGAAAGCGCCTGGTCACGGGGTTCGGCATGGGGTGCGAACAAGCCAAAGGGCGCGGCGGTCACCGGTCTGGGTGACCTCGGTGGTCGCGCCGGATGCGGCGGTGCTGATCCGCAGCGGCGCGCCCGGTTCGCTGCTGCCGATCCGGCCGTGGGACCACCCCGATTTGGTGCTGGCCCGTGCCGTGGCGGCGGCGGTCATCGACCGCGACGAGGCCCGGCTGATCGCGCCACGCGCCTGGACCACGAGACCCTCGCTCGAGTCGCCAGCGAGCTCGCCGGCGGCGTCGACGTCTCCACCCGCCGCGTCACAGGCCGCGGCCCCACGCCCCGAACCGGAAGGACTCGTCCGTGAGCACCGACATCACACCGGCAGCGTCGCTGTGCGCCGCCGCCCGTCTTCCGCCGACGGCTGGCCACCGGCTGAGGTTGGTCTGGGTCGACGCGGCGACTGCGAACTCGCGCGACAACGGTGGATGCGCTACCTGCCATCGACGTTGGAAGCGGTCAGCTCGGGCTGGTCCGCGGTCGTGGGGGTGGCCTCGGTCGTCGGCGCGGGTGGGTTGTGGGTCCGGGAGCCGATGGCCAGGAGCACGGTGAGCAGGGCCAGGACCGCGATGCCGGTGCTGGTCAGGAAGCCGCTGCGCATACCGTCTGCGATGGTCTCGGCGGCGGGTGCGGTGCCCGGGGTCTGTGGGGTGTCGTTGAGCACCGAGGCGTAGACGGTGGACAGGACGGCCACGCCGAGCGTGGCGCCGGACATCATGAGGGCCTGGAGCAGCCCGGCCGCGGCGCCGGAGTCCTGGGGTGCCACGGTGGACATGAGGGTGACGTTGAGCGGGACGGTCACGAGACCGAGGCCCGCGCCGGCGAGTAGCAGCGGCCCGAATACGCCGGTGAGGTATCCGGTGGTGGCTGAGATCTGGGTCAGCCAGCCGGTGGCGGCCAGCAGCAGGACGACACCGGCGGCGGCCGTGGCCTTGGCGCCGAACCGGCCCAGCAGCTTGGCCGCGGCCGTGGCGGTGAGCAGCATGCCGGCCGCCATCGGCAGGAAGGCGAGGCCGGCCTGCAGCGGGTTGAAGCCGGACACCTCCTGCAGGAACTGGATGAGGAGGAACTGCATGCTCAGGGTCACCATCGGGATCAGCAGCAGGCTCAGGTACGCACCGGCCCGGGTCCTGTCGGCGAGCAGGGCGAGGGGCATGATCGGTTGACTCGCCGCCCGCTCGACGAGGACGAACGCGACCAGCAACAGCACACCGGCGCCGAGGCCGCTCAGCGCGAGCCAGTCGCGCCAGCCGTGGTCGGCGGTGCGCACGAGGCCGTACACGACACCGACCGCGCCGGCCGCGGAGGTCACCGCTCCCAGCAGGTCGAACCGGCCGGGATGCCGCGGCGCTTCGGCGACGTATCGGGGGGTGCAGAGCACCACAAGCAGCCCGATCGGGACGTTGACGAGCAGGACCCAGCGCCAGGAGGTCACGGTGACGAGGATCCCGCCGAGGATCAGGCCGAGGGTCATCGCCGATGCGGTCATCGAGGAGTAGATGCCCAGCGCCCTGGTCTGCGCCGGGCCCTGGAAGTTGGTGATGAGCAGGGCGAGGGTGCTCGGCCCGGCCGCCGCCGCGCCGATGCCCTGCAGCGCCCGCATGGCGACCAGCCACTCGCCGGTCTGGGCCAGGCCGCCGAGCAGGGACCCGACCGTGAACAGCGCGATGCCGGCGACGAACACCCGGCGCCGGCCGAGGATGTCCCCGGCCCGGCCGCCGAGCAGCAGCAGGCCGCCGAAGGCGAGCAGGAAGGCGTTGACCACCCAGGACAGGCCGGCGGTGGAGAAGCCGAGACCGTCTCGGATCACGGGCAGCGCGACGTTGATGATGGTGCCGTCGAGCATGAGCATGAGCTCGCAGGACACGAGGATCGTCAGGGTCAGGGCGGTGGCCCGGCCGCCCGCCGGTGCCGGTTCGGGTCCGGTGCCGGCTGTGCGGTGCGGTGCACTCGACATGGATCCTCCTGCTGGCATAGCGTGGAGACAGACGAAGAATAGTGAACGCCTGCGTCTACTATAGGGATGCCGGTCCGGAGATGACAAGCAACCCGACTCCGCGACGAGGACGCATGCAGGGCAGGAAGGTGCTGATGGCCGATCCGCAGGACGACTCGGAGCACGGGAGCAGGACGCAGACCCGTCGACGCGGTGCGGATCTGGAGCGCGCCATCTTCGAAGCGGTCATCGAACAGCTCGGCACCGTCGGCTACGCCAGGCTCAGCATGGAGGGCGTCGCGGCGGCGGCCAACACCGGCAAGGCCGCCCTCTACCGCCGCTGGGACAACCGGGACGCACTGGTCCGCGACGCCCTGGGCAACCTGCTACCGCAACCGCCGGACCTGCCCGAGCACACCCCGCTGCGGGACGGCCTGCTGACCCTGCTCCGCTACTTCGACTCGGCGCTGTTCGGCTCCAAAGGCGCCGCGTTCCAGGCCGTCGCCGCGGAGAGCGGCAGCGACGTGACCCTGCTACGGGAGCTGTTCCAAACCCGGGTCACCGACCCCTGCCAGGACCGCATCCTCACCCTCCTGCACCGGCACACACCAGCCGCCCCCGACAAGGAACGCGACACAACCTTCGCCATGGCCGGACCCGCAATGCTCATGTACAACTGCATCAGCGGACAACCCCGCAGCACCGACCAGCAGATCGAGTCCATCGTGGACAACCTGCTCCTACCCCTGGCCCGCACCCAACTGACCAGACCAGGCTGGCCCGGCAAGACCGCCGGCCGGTGATATCGACCGTGGCGCGCACGACCGTCAACCTGCTTGCACGCCGCGAGCAACTATTTCGGGCTGCGCGACGGCTCTCGTGTCGGGTCGGCCGCCCGGGCAGGCTGCGCGGATGGCCGTGATGTTCTCCTGACCGGGGCGTGTCCGGTGCCGCCCGGCCCCCAGTCCCCCGACCGCGACCTGACCAGCCGCAACTGCCCGGCTCAGCAGTGAATGTGGACGCGGATGAGGTACGCGTCCTCGGGTAGCGCGTCCAGGCAGGCGTCCGCGGCGCCCCGCCGCGCGCCCACGCGCCGGTGACTCACGACCCGTGCGAGGTCGTGACCGCCCGGATGGTCGCAGATGCGCTCGGCATCGACCCGGGAAGCGGAGTCCAGACCCGACCAGCTTCCGCCGACGTGCCTGTTCGACGACCCGTCAGTGGCTCGCGCTTGCGACGTCGATCGTCGCCCACCTCTGAGCAACACAGCGAAGGTGGTGCCGGAATGCCTCCCACAAACGCTGAGGCGCGCCCAGGGGCGTCCCAGCGAAAATGAGCGGCGTGCGCGTGCTGTTCACCGCGGTACCGATCTACGGCCATTTTGCTGCCGCTGCCGCCCCTCGCCGAGGCCGCAGCCGCGGCCGGTGACCGGCTCTCGTCCAGGCCACCGGTGCACAGTGCCGCTGCCGGGCACGTCGTGCCCGATGCGACCTGAGGGAGCCGGCTCAGACGGACAACAACCGATCGAGCAGGCGGTGGTACTGCAGCACGGAGTCACGCATGTCCGCGATGCTGTCGGACGCCTGCGCGCTGCCGCGAGCGAACTGCTCCTCGCGGCTGTGCACGCTTTCGGCGAGGGCCTTCACCGCCTCATCCACCAGCTGCCGAGCCTCGGTAACGCTGCCCGGCGGGTCCTGGACGAACCGGCTCTCCACCCTGTGCCAGCGGCGCCGGAAGTCCTCGGTCTGCGTGGCGTCCCAGATCCCCGGCTGCTGCGTGTTGGAGGCCGCCCGCGGCTGGTGGGTTGGCTGCTGCGCGCCCTTGTCGTCCGTCCCGTAGGCGTCGCCGCCGGCCGGTGTCGCATAGGCCGGGCCGCCGGCAGCGTCGGCATCTGTGGGTGGTGGTGGCTCTTGGGAGGGCGGTGGTGCCGCGCTGGCCGCCGCCGGATCGATCGAGCTGCCGTCATGCATTGCGGTACCACCCGTCCTGCCGGCGCCGCGGAGCCGCTGCCCGCGCCGGCGCGGCGAACGGCGGAATCGGCCGAATGTCGCAGCCGCAACACCGGCAAGAATGAGTACTAGCAGGACGATGGCGAGCAGGGCTGCAGTCGATGACATGGCGAAATCCCTTCCCCCGCGGCTGAGCACATTCGGCGCACCACCACGCAACCAGCTCAGACGCTAGCTCGCTCCGGCTCCGGCCGACCTCACCTACTCGATCCGGGCCCGTTGCCTACCCTCAGGGGTGGGTTGTTCCGCGCTACCTTCAGCGGCCGGTGCACGTGTCGCGGACCAGGTCATCGGCGGCGCCCGGATACTGACGACTACGGCGTCCGCGGCCGGGACCTGCTCACCATCGCCGCCTACCGCGAACACCTCGCCGCACACGCCGACCCCGACGGGACCGAGCGCGAATGGAACGGCGACATCGGTGCTCAGCCCGTCGGTGACGACGCCGAGGAGTGCGGTAACAGACTCCAAGATGTCGCCGTCTGTGGCAGCGCCGGTTCGGTGTAGGGGTGCGGCACCCACAGCCGCAGCTCGGCGGCCGGCCCGGCGGCGCGGTCACGTCGAACAGCGCCGACTCGCCACGGTTGTCCGCGACGGCGGCGGTGAGGCTGAAGTCGTTGCCCGACCCCTGCACAGAGAACTGCCGGCGCAGCTCGCCGCCGAAGTTCAGGGTGGCGTGCCGGGCGATCTCCTTGACCACGCCGAAGCGCGCCGGGGGTGCCGTCGGCGATGGCCGCGTCGAGGGCCGCGGCGACCGGGAACGCCACCGCAGGGCCGGCGTTGCGGTTGAGGGCCGCGCCGAGGGCCCGCCCGGCGGTCGCCTGCGGCATGTGCCCGGTGATCACCTCCGACGAGCGGGTCGGCGGGCGGGGCACCTCGACCGCGTCGCCCGGGTGGAACCGGACGCGGACCGCCGAACGTCAGATGCCGAGGGACCCCGCTGACCTGCGCCCCCAAGCGCGTTGACAGTGCCGAGACATCGGCTGCACCTGGGATGGGCTGGCTGCAACGTGGTCTACAACATGTACCCGTCGCCCCGACGTCACCGATTCGGGGAGCCCCCTCGAACTCAGCGTGTTCTCAGGAAATCGCGGTCCATCCGGCGTCCGGGAAAGCCGATGGCGCGTACGCGCACGAGCTTCGGGCGTTCACCCGTCTGTTGGTAGCCGATCGCCGACGGCTCCGCTACGGCGCTCGTGGAAACGCGCGCCGTGCTTGCGGTCTCTGACATGGGCGTAGGCCATGAGCGCGAACAGGACCGTGAGCAGGACCGCGGACGAGCCGAGTGTGCCCAGGTTCAGGCCGCCCTTGGCGGCGGGTTTGGTGAGGAGGTCGCCGGCGGTGGCGCCCAGCGGCCGGGTCAGCACGAACGCGGCCCAGAACAACGCGACATTCGGCACAACGGGAACGTACTTGAGGGCGGCCAGGGCCACGAGGGCCCCGGTGACGAGCAGGGCCCCGCCGCCGTAGCCAAGGCCGGAGCTGTCGGACAGAAAGTCGCCCATCGACGTGCCCAGCGTGTTGGAGACCAGGATCGCCGACCAGAACAGCGCCTCGCCGCGTAACGTGTCGATGTCACGGATGGCGAACGTTAGCCCGGTGTACCGCCACGCCACGAAGATGGCGATCAACAGCGCGACGAGGATCGCCGCGCCGGTCGGGTAGCCCAGTCCCAATCCCTGCGGCCCCCAGCCGAGCGCATCGGCGCCGGCGGGAAGGTACTTCGCGGTCGCGTCGCGGTTCATGAAGTCCGACATGGTCGTGCCGGCCATGCTCGTGGACAGAATGACCGTCCAGTAGAAGAAGGGGTTGTACCTGCGGGAACGCAACTGCACCAGCAACGTGACCACGAACATGCCGAACAGGGCGATCGTGGTGAGGAAGTACCCCAGCTTGAGGGTCTGGGCGAACAGGTCTCCGGCGGTCTCACCCAGGGTCGTGGCGGCGATCTTCATGATCCAGAACGCGAGGGTGACCTCGGGCAGCTTCTTCATGACGTACCGGCCGCCGTGGGTGAACTGCGTTTTGTTGGCGTCCTCGGCATGCTTCACGAGAGCTCCTTGCACCAGTCGGTCGCCGGACCCGGCAACAGCGGGCAAATTTGGCAAATCTACGCCAAATTGGATAAGAATCGCCTGAACAGCAGACACTCCCACCCTCAGGCTCGCCGGCCAAGCGGACCTGCAGCACTGGGAGACACCGCGACCCGTCGCCGACCACGCGCTCCTCGATCGGGCCGAGCCCGACCACGGCGACGACGGTCGCCCATCGCGACCTCGACGAACGCGCGGTCACCGCGGCGGCCGATCACCTGGCCGGGACCGGCGCCGACGCGGTGGCGCAGGTCTGCGACGTCACCGACCGCACCGCGGTCGACGCCGCGGTGGCGGCGGTCGTGCACCGACACGGCCGGTTGGACGTGCTGGTGAACAACGTCGGCGTGTCCCTGGGAACATCGTTCGAAGAGATCGACGAGGCGGCATGGCGCGACCAGAGCGAGCCGACGCTGCATGGCGCCGTCCGGTGCATCCAGGCCGCCCTGCCACACCTGCTCACCTCACCGGTCGGCGGCAGCGTGGTGACGATAGGGTCGGTGAACGGCCTGGCAGCCTTCGGTGACCTGGTGTACTCCGCCGCGAAGGCCAGCCTGCAAAGCCTCAACCAGAACCTCGCCGTGCTGTGCTCGCCTCGCAAGCTGGCGCGCCAGGGCTCGTCATCGCGCGGTGTGCGGTTCAACCTCGTCGCACCGGGCACCATTCGAACGCCCGCCTGGACGCAGGCCGGCCCCGAGAAACTGGCCATCCTCGAGCGGCTGGCCCGACGGTACCCGGCCGGCCGGGTCGGCGAGCCGGAAGACGTCGCAGCCGCGGTAGCATTCCTCGCCTCCGATGACGCGTCCTGGATCACCGGTGTCATCCTGCCGGTCGACGGTGGCGCGTTGACCGGCCCACTCAGCCTGGACAACACCGACTGAGGTTGTACCGCAACCATCGGACTGCTTCATTCGAGCTTCACGGCCCAGTACTCCCGAAGCTACTGTAAGCCGCAAGGTAGTGCGTCGTAGCAGGTCAGGCGCTGGTTGAAGGCCGCGAACCATTGGCCGACCGCCCACCGTTTCGACAGCAGCATGGGGCTGACCTGCTATCTCGGCGTGGGAGTTGATCAGAACCTATCTTGCGGACCCGGTAGATCCAGGTGGTCTGAGCCTGCGGTCACCAGACGGCCTCGCGCTTGTAGGTCGTCGGGCCGTCGGGCCGAACACCCAGTCGCGCGAAGTCGGCGTCGATGTTGTGCTGATGCCGGGATAGCAGGGCTGCGGCAGCGAGGCCGACAGCGCCGGAGAAGGCCAGAACCGCGACAGCCAGAAAGCACCAGGTCTCCGCGCCGACGATGCGGCTGGAGGTTTGTAGCTTGCCGCCGTTGGCGGAGACCGGGACTGGAAATAACGGCGGATCTGTCGATCAAGGGAGAGACGCCAGATGACGACGGATCTCACCGTCGAGCAGGAGCCGGCCGCCGGGTCGGCGGGTGCGGTCACGGATGAGCAGTTGATCGCGATGCTGGTGGAGCGTGCTCGTGGTGACGGGCTGCGCACTCGATCATCCTCCCAGGCGGCGCGCGAGCGCCGCCGCATGATCCGCCGGTGGTCAGGCCAACCGGCGGGCGTGCTGGAGGGTTGACAGCAGGGCGAGCGTGGACTCCGCGCCCTGATTCGCGTTATACCCGCCGGCGGTGAGCCCGTCGTAACCGCCGCCGGTGTCCGGATCGCGCAGACTGATGCCGGCGTCGTTGTCTCCCATGAACCAGCCCACCGCCGAAGCGAGCCCGGCCTGCCACCGTTCGTCACCGGTGACGTCGAGGGCGCGCACGCAGGCATCGGCGATCGTGGCCGCCTCGATCGGCTGCTGGTCGAAAGCCGGCGGCTTGTCGCCGGGCTGCCGGCCCCCGACCGGGGTGCAGGACAGGTGCCCGTCGTGCGTCTCCTCCTCAAGCAGCCAGTGGAGCAGGCGCAGCCCGTCGGTCAGCACGGCCGGGCGCTCGAGGTGCTGTCCGGCGGCGATCATAGCGTCCGGGATGAGCGCGTTGGCATACGTCAGCCGGGGCTCGGGCCACGGCCAGCCGCGATCGGCGCCGGCGACGCGAAGGGTCACCGCCGCGTCGTTGAGCAGCCAGCGCGCGCCCGAATGACCCGGCCGCACCGACAGGATTTCGGCGGCCCCGAGCGCGGCGTAGGCCATTGACCGGGGCCAGCGTGACCGGCAACGGGCGGCAGACTCGAAACACGTCAGGGCACGCTCCCGGACAGAGCGCAGCGGGCTGCGCGCCGCGGCGGTGCCGACTCCCCACACCGCACGGCCCCACCAGTCACCGGTGCCGGGCTCGTCCAGCCAACGCCGGTCGTACCCGAGGCGGTTGTGAAACGCCCCGTCTGGCGACTGCGCATGAACGATGAATGCGAGGTACACCTCCGCCTGCCGCAACAACGCCTCAGATGGGTCCAGCTCTCGGCAGAGCACCATGAGGCCGCGCGCCACGTCATCGACGCAGTAGCCGTGCCGATGGCGGGGGACGGCGTGATCGGCGTGCTCGAGCAACCCAACGTCGTCGCTGAGCCGCAGCAGGTGGTCGTACGACGGCGCCGGGTAGCGCCCGGTCACAGCGGAACCGGCGTCCGGCTCAGCAGCGTCGTCGCCAGCGCGCGGTAGCGCTCGGCGACGAGTTTCCATTGGCTGCGCTGCGAGATGAGCTTGGCTTTGTCGTACATGTCGGCGACCAGGTCGGGCTCGGTAAGCACGCGCTTGAGAGCGGCGCCGATCGCCGGAGCGTCCCGGTGCGGCACGAGCAGGCCGGCACCGCCGCCGAGCAACTCCTCCGCGTGGGGGAAGGCGGTGGCGATGACGGGCTTGTGCGCCGCCAACGCCTCGACGAGCACTCCCGAGGTCGCCTGGTCCGGCGAGTCGTACGGCAGCAGCACGACATCGGCGCGCCCTACCAGCCGGTCGAGGCGGACCTGATCGAGGTAGGCGCGCTCGAACGTGACCAGACCGGCGACGCCGAGCGCCCGGACCCGCGAGTACAGCATGAGCCGGTATGCCTCGCCCTGCTCGATGAGCACTTTGGGGTGCGTCTGTCCCGCGATCACGTAGCGTGGCCGCGGCAGCAGGTGGCGAACCAACCGCAGCCCGCCGATCGCCCACTCAAGCCCCTTGCCGGGGCCCAGCAGCCCCCACGTCAGGATGGTGGGTTCACCCGACGGGTTGAGCAGCCGCAGCGGCGGCCGGTCGGGTGCACCGTGCGGGATGATGGTGACTTTGTCCGGGTTCACGCCATACTCTGCGACCAGCCGCGCGCGGGCAGCCTCGGTCATGGTGACGGCGGCGCCGGCGAGCGCGACGACCTGTTCGAGCACTGCTTTCTGGTGCACGGTAGGCCGGCCCAGCACGGTGTGCAGCACCGCGATCACGGGGGCGCGGAGCCCGCGCAGCACCGGCAGCAGGTCCTCCCCGTCGGCGCCGCCGTAGATCCCGTACTCGTGCTGGACGATCACGACGTCATGGCGGTCGAGTGCGGCGGTGGCTGCCGCCTCGGCCTCGGGGGCGTTCACCAGCAGGTGTCCGACGACCTCCTGGCGATCCGCGTACGCCGCTGACTCCACCACGCGCACCACACCCGCCCGGTCCCCGCCGGCCGGCAACGTGAGCGCGCGCAGCAACGATGCCGTGAACGTCGCCAACCCGCACTGGGTCGGCGGGTACGTGCTCAGAAATCCGTAGGAAATCGTCATCGCACAGGACCGTCCCGCCGAGCATCGACATCGACGCAGCGGTAGCCGTTCGTTCTTGGCATGACCCACCCTTCACTGGTGGGTGCGGCGCCGGCCGGCGAGCGCAGATGGCTTACCCGGCGCTGGTCAATCGGTGCGAGCACCATCAGGACGGCGATCTGCCGCCACCAACCCGGGACATCGATCGAGACGGGTCAACGCTACTGACCGTAGCACGCGGCACAACGTGTCAGAACGAACCAGTCCGCGTCTCGCGTGCGGCCCGCGGAGACCTTCGACGTTGATCGATCAATGTAAGTGCGACTCTGCTTCGGGAAGGGGCAAACTCGCAGGTATGACACAGTTCGCGACCGAGTTCCGTGGCTACGATCGGCCCGAGGTCGACAAGTTCGTCCAGACGGCCAATGACGCCATCGCATCCAACGACCCGGCCCGACGGTCCAGGGCTCAGGCCGACGCCAAGGCGGTCAGCTTCCGGGTGACCCTCCGCGGGTACAACCGCCGGGAGGTCGACCACTACCTGCGCCGGATCGCCAAGGGCCGCCCCGACGACCGGACCTGACCTGACATTGCGACGACGACGAGCGAAAGTTGGACGCACTCCCCCTCCCGCCGCCTTGCGCGCAGCGTGTGTCGCGGGAATCGACGGCACGAGCGAAGCGCATCAGCGCGGCCGAAGTGTGGCGACCACCCAGTTCGACGCCACCGCTGACGAAATGCGCTTCTCGCCTACTTCGTCTTGGGACCGGATGAGCGGCCCGAGATCGCCCTTCCCGAACGTCAGATCCCACGGTTGGGCGAACAGCGGCTGTGGGTCGGTGCCGTTGTCGGGTTCGGTCAGTGGCCACGCCGACGCGCCCTAGACGTGGCGTCACGCCATCCCGAAGCGACGGCGGAGCGCTTGATCGGTCGCAGTCTCAGGCATGTCTGGGTGAGTTGCTCTCGCCACTTGGCCTCATACGACGCGACGAATTCGCGGAGTGCAGCGCCAATCTCATCCGGGGAGTCTTCCTGGACGAAGTGGATCCCTTGTGCGGTGGTCTCTAGGTGCGCCCGACCAAGATGGCGCCGGGCTCCGCCTTGATGAGGAGCTTCGGAACCGGCGACTTGCAATGAGCCTTTCGTACGCGCTATTCGCCGCCGGCCGGGCGGGTCCGGCGTACTGACAGGGCGAAGGCGAGGGCTGCACCGCCGTACAGCACGGCGGTAATCGCTAACCAGCGGCCGAGGTAGACGTCCTGTGGCAACGCGGTGGCGGCTTCGAAGCCGGGCACCATCCTGAAGATCAGCGGGAACCACACCAGCAGCAGTAGGCCGGACAGCACTGTCGGTACGCGCAGGTAGTTGATCCACGGGATCGTGCGCAGATCGGCGGCGCGGCGGTGCAGCACCGACCGGGCCGATCGGTCGGTGATCGCGTACAGCGGGAACAGGATCAGGTCGTGCGCGATCGCCGCGCCGACCAGCCACACGGCCACGCCGATAGGCTGCACCGCGAACAGTCGCACGGCCGCGTAGCCGGCCACCGCGAATGCGCAGATGAGGGCGAGCAGGTGCAACGGGTTCGCGCCGTACCAGCGGATGAAGCGGGCCATGCTCACGCCCGGAAGGTGAGTGCGCCCACCCACTTGGTGTTGTTCACACCCGGGTTGGCCGGCACGATCACACGAGCGGGATAGCCGTGGTCGAGCGAAAGGTCCGCGCCGTTGACCCGCAGGGCGAGCAGCGATCGCAGGTCGCGGATCTGGTTGTCGCGCAGGACGGCGGACCGGAAGGACCCGGTCCGCTGCACGGATTCCACCAGGACGTTCGCCGCGCCGGGCAGGCCGACGAGGTCGGCCAGGTCGGCCAGGCGCACCCCACTCCAGTGCTGATCCTCGGTGGACCACCCTTCGACGCAGGCGATCGGCAGTGCGGCGGCGTGCTGCGGCAGCTTGAGCAGCTGCTCCCGGGTCAGGGTGAGCTCACGGTCGCCACCCCGCACGACCAGTCGCCACGCATCGCCGACATCGGTCGCCGTGATGTCGACGGACGAGGCCGTCTTGTTGATCTGAAAGCCGTTGGGTCCGCCGCCGGGGTTGCGGTTGCGGGGGGCCAGCAGTGCCGTGTACCGCGCCCAGCCGCCAAGGCTCTGCCCGACCGTCACCGCGAGCAGCAGCAGGGAG
This sequence comes from Dactylosporangium sp. NPDC051485, assembly GCF_040682015.1. Classification (NCBI taxonomy): domain Bacteria; kingdom Bacillati; phylum Actinomycetota; class Actinomycetes; order Micromonosporales; family Micromonosporaceae; genus Dactylosporangium; species Dactylosporangium sp. NPDC051485. The sequence continues at coordinate 20,201 of NZ_JBFAZW010000015.1, read as the reverse complement.
CCGGCGCCGACCAGCCCCACCGCGCCGCGCCGCGAGATCGTCGGCGCGGCCGGTGCGGGTGACACGAGGCCGTCCGGGTCAGCGGGCTCGGGACGGGTGTGCGCCAGGTCGGTGCGGAGCTCGTCGCGGAGTCGGCGCGAGCGCAGGGCCCGCGTCATCTTGCCGAGTTTCAGGGCGACGTGGGCGGCGAACGCGGCGACGAAGACCCAGGCGCCGTAGAAGTGCAGGCTGTAGAAGGAGCCGGGGAAGACGTAGAACAGCTGGATGTTGAGCAGGCCCGTGACGAACTCGAAGATCGCCCCGCCGACCAGCAGCAGCAGCGACAGCCGTTCCAGGGCCTGTGCGGGGCTGCGCACGGGCGGCCAGTCGAACAGCTTCGGGATGACCGACCACAGCTTGGCCAGCAGCACCGGAACGAGCACGACGCCGAGCGTGACGTGCAGGCCTTGGGTGAGCCGGTACAGCCAGGCCGGGTGCGTCGGCCAGTCGAACAGGTAGAAGCCCAGCAGCCCTTTGTCCGGGGTGGTGTCATTGCCCAGGTCGGGGTTGTAGGCGGCGTAGGACAACAGGCCCGTCACGAACAGCACTGTGACCCCCGCCAGCAGCACCAGGCCGAACACCGACGTCAGCCAGGGACCGCGGATCGGGCTGCGCCAGAATTCGCGACGCAACGGTCCCGGCGGCCCAGCCGGCTGGCGGCCTGGTGACGCTGCGCCCGGACTCGCCTGATCGTCCGCCACTCCCCCGTTGCCTCTCGTACACGAGCCATCCAGACCCTGCCAGGTTCCCGCCCGTCCACGTGGCAAACCTGAACCTGGACCCGGCAGGCGGCCGGGCCGGCCGGTGACGATCATGGCCGCTTCTTTCGACGCCCGCTGCGTTGCTCGGCCAGCCCGCCGACCCGGCCGAGACCGCTGGACGGCCGTTCTTCGGGCAGGTCATCGCCCATGACATCAGCGCCGACCACTCACCCATCCGCGGCGGGATCGAGCCCGAAGCGCTGCGGAACACCCACAGTCCCACGACACGGGCGCCAGGTGTGCACGCGCCCGGACCTCTGGGCGAGTTGACCCAGATCATCGACTTCGACCTGGTCGACGCCGTGCTGGCAGAGACCGGGACACGCGAGAAACGGCTGCGGCTGCTGCCGTCTCGGGTCGTGGTGTACTTCGTCCTCGCGCTCGCCCTGTTCGAGCGCTGTTCCTACCGAGCGACCTGGGAAAGGTGCCGCAAGCACCGCCAGTCCGGCGCGGGCACCCGCGGCTCAGGCAGCGCCCAGACCAACCGCTCGGCTGGCTGCCCAGTCATCGCGGCGAGTCGATGGCCAGGTCGCGGGTACTATTACAACGTGCGAACCACAACCAGTGGTCGCTGTTCAAACCCGCAGCGGCGCGCGGGCAAATTCGGCGAGGCCCTCTTCGAAGCCGACCGTCGCGTTGAAGCCGAGCTCCCGACGGGCCCGTTCGGGCGAGGCGACCACGTGCCGTACGTCGCCGGCCCGGAACTCGCCGGTCACCACCGGCGGTGGACCGCCACAGGCCGTCGCCAGCGCGGCGGCCAGCTCACCCACTGTGCGTGGCTGGCCGGAGGCGATGTTGTACGCCCGGAACCCGCCAGGCGGCCCGCCGGTGGCGTCCAGCGCGGCCGCGTTCGCCATCGCCACGTCGCGGACGTGGACGAAGTCGCGGCGCTGTCCGCCGTCCTCGAACACTCGCGGCGCCACGCCGCGCTCCAGCGCAGAGCGGAAGATCGCCGCCACTGCGCTGTACGGGGTGTCGCGCGGCATCCGCGGCCCATACACATTGTGGTAGCGCAGCGCCACCGCATTCGCCCCGACGGCACGCGCCCACGCGGCGGTCAGGTGCTCCTGGGCCAGCTTGGTCGCCGCATAGACGCTGCGCGGCTCCAGCTCCGCGTCCTCGTCGACCGACCCCGGGACCAGCGGCACGGCGCAGCGCGGGCATGTCGGCTCGAACCGGCCGGCCGCCAGGTCATCCACCGCCCGCGGGGCCGGCCGGACCGCGCCGTGCACCGGGCAGGCGTACGCCCCCTCGCCGTAGACCACCATCGAGCTCGCCAGCACCAGCCGCCGCAGGCCGGCGCGCGCCATCTCGGCCAGCAGCACCGCGGTGCCAAGGTCGTTGCAGCCGACGTAGTCAGGCAGGTCAGCCATGTCCACGCCCATACCGACCATCGCGGCCTGGTGCACCACCGCGTCGACCCCGCGCAGCGCGGCGGCCACCGCCTCGGGGTCGCGAACGTCGCCGCGCACCAGCGGTACATCCGCATCCGACGGCGCGTCAGGCAGGCCGCGGTGCGCGGCCGGGTGCAGCACGTCGAACGCGACCACGTCGTGCCCGGCCGCCATCAGCAGCTCCACCACGTGCGCACCGATGAATCCGGCACCGCCGGTGACCAGTACCCGCATCCGCCGATTCCTCCCCCGGTGGGCGGTTGCCGCAAGCGGCCACACCGGCGACTCTACCCGCCGAAGCGTCCGTCGGCGGCCGCGTTCGCACGTCGTAGCATCCTCGGTTCGCCGAACCGTGGATCGGCCTGCCCCGGCGTTGGGTACCGTCCGATCGTGACGGATGTCGTGCTGCCCTGTCTCAATGAGGCACCCGCGCTGCCGTGGCTGCTGTCCCGGATGCCCGCCGGATACCGGCCGATCGTCGCCGACAACGGCTCCACCGACGGCTCACCCGAGGTCGCCGCCGCCCACGGCGCCACCGTCGTGCACGTGCCGCAACGCGGCTTCGGCGCGGCCGCGCATGCCGGGCTGCTGGCCGCCACCGCCGACATCGTGTGCTTCTGCGACGCCGACGGTTCGTTCGACCCGCAGCAGCTCTCCCGGGTGACCGACCCCATCCGCGCCGGCACCGCCGACGTGGTGCTCGGCCGGCGCCGGCCGACGACCCGCCGGGCCTGGCCGGTGCACGCCCGGCTCGCCAACGCCCTACTCGCCCGGCGGCTTCGCCGCGGGATCGGCGTGCCGCTGCACGACCTCGGCCCGATGCGCGCCGCCCGCCGCGCTGACCTGCTCGCCCTGAGCCTGCGCGACCGGCGCTCCGGCTACCCCCTCGAAATGGTGGTCGCGGCGGCCCGGGCCGGCTGGCGCATCCACGAGACCGACGTCGACTACGCCCCCCGCACGGCCGGAACCCGATCGAAGGTGACCGGCACCGTTCGGGGCACCGCACAGGCCGTCCACGACATGGCCAAGGTCCTGTCCACATGAACATCCAACTCCTGCTGTTCGCCAAGGCGCCGGCACCCGGTCGGGTCAAGACTCGGCTCTGCCCGCCCGCCACCGGCCGGCAGGCGGCCGCGATCGCCGCGGCCGCACTGGCCGACACCATCGACGTCCTCGACACCACCCCCGCGATCCGCCGCACCATCGTGCTCAGCGGGCGGTACCTTGCGCCGGCCGGCTGGCATACCGTGACCCAGCGCGGCGACGGCCTCGCACAGCGGCTGGTCCACGCCTACGCCGACACAGCCCTACCGGATACCGCCACACTCCTGTTCGGTATGGATACCCCGCAGCTGACCGCAGTGCTGCTGGCTACCGCCGTGCAGGCGCTCCTCGACGGCGCCGACGCCGTGCTCGGACCTGCCCACGACGGCGGCTGGTGGACCCTGGGCCTGCCCGACCCGGCGCACGCCGCCGTGCTGCGCGGCGTACCGATGTCCACCCCGGACACCGGCCGGCACACCCTCGCCGCGCTAGCCGGACTGGGCCTCACCGTCACCCTGCTGCCCGCGCTCCGCGACGTCGACACGGTCGCCGACGCCCACGCCGTCGCCGCGCAGTGCCCCGACAGCCGCTTCGCCGCGGCCGTACGGGCGCACCTGCCAACGCCGGATCCGGCCGCGGCGCCAACCGCGCCCGGCCCTCGGTGACCGCCGCCCAGCCGCCCGCCGCACCCGGCATGGCCACCGACAACGCGCCGCCGACCCCGCACCTGCGCTGGCGCCGAGCAATCGAACACGGACTCGCCGTCGCCGGCGCCCTCGCGACCGGGGCGACCCTCGCCGTACTCGTAGCCCAGCCCGATGCGGTCGCGCCGGGCCTCACCGGCCCGACCCGGGCAGTCGTCTTCGTCGGCGCCGCCTGGCTGGTCTTCGCCGTCGGGGGGTGGCTGGTGCACCGGCTCCCGGTCCGCACGGCCACGGTGCTCATCCTGCTCGGCGGCGCCGTGCTGCCGCTGGCGGCCGCAAGCGCGCCGCCCCGCAGCAGCGACGACATGTACCGCTACATCTGGGACGGCCAGGTACAAGCCGTCGGCATCGACCCCTACCGCTACGTCCCGGCCGCACCCGAGCTGACCGGCCTGCGCAACGACTTCCTGTGGCCCCCGAATGCGAACTGGTGCGTCCCGGCCGACGCCGTCGACCCCGACCACGGCCGTCCACTCGCGGCAGGCTGCACGGTGATCAACCGGCCGACCGTACACACCATCTACCCGCCGGTCGCCCAGGCGCTCTTTGCCGCCGTGCACGTCGTGTCGCCGCCGCACAGCCGGCAGGTGCCACTGCAGCTGGTGATGGCCGGGTTCGCGCTGGCCACCACGATCCTGCTGCTGATCGGGCTACGGGCGACGGGCGCCGACCCCCGGCTGGCGGTGTTGTGGGCGTGGTGTCCCACGGTCGCGCTGGAAGCAGGCAACAACGCCCACGTCGACGTCGCCGCCGCGTTCCTCACCGGCCTGGCCCTGCTCGTCCTCGCCCGGGCGAGCACCCGCCGCGCCAGCACCCTCGGCGGCGCCCTGCTCGGGCTCGCCGTCGCCACCAAGCTCACCCCGCTGCTGATCACCCCTGCCGTGTTGCGCCGACGCCCGGTCCTCGTCGCCACGGCCACCGCCACCGCGGTCGCCGCGGTCTACCTGCCCCACCTGCTCGCCGTCGGCACCCAAGTGATCGGCTACATCCCCGGGTACCTCACCGAAGAGGGCTACGCCACCGGCGCCCGGTTCCCCCTGCTGACCCTGTTCATGCCGACGACCTGGGCCGGGTCGGTCGCGGTCGCCGTCCTCACCGTGGTGGCGCTGCGCTCGGTCCGCACCGCCGACCCGGACCGGCCATGGCTGGCCGCTACCACCATGACCGGCACGGCGCTGCTCGTCACCGCGCCCAGCTACCCCTGGTACGCACTGCTGCTCGTCCTGCTGGTCGCCCTCGGCGGCCGGACCGAGTGGCTGGCCGTCGCGGCGGCCCCCTACCTCGCCCAGTACGCCCCCAACCTGCACCTCACCACGGCATCCACGCAGCGGATCGGCTATGCCGCCGCGCTCGCCGTCGTGATCGTCGCCGCGCTCCACCGACGCCGGTCGAGGACAGCGCCTACGCCGCAAACACCCGGCGTCGATACGTGAGCACCGCGTCGGCACCCAGCACCATCGGGCGTGAGTTTCCACGGTAAACCTCTAGAGCAACACCAGCCATGGGCCCGGCGTGTACCTGCCGCCCTACGTCCTGGTCGAGGCAGGCCAGACGAGTGCCGCCTTCCCGGCCCATGTCCCCAGCGCCGACACACAGTCAATCGTGCGGCCATCGGCCAGCCTCGGCACCCCGGGCCATCGCGACATTGGTGGTCGTCCCCGCGACGTTCGCCCTCGGCAGTAGCGTGGCGCGCCCGAGCACGGGCGGCGAGCTCCCGATAGGTATCGGCGCACCAACCCGTCAGGGACCGTGATGGCGTTGGCGAGCGACACGCCTGACGTAACCGTGCCGGCTACGGTGACGATCCCGGCGGGCAGCCCCGGCGTCAGCTTCCCGGTCGGTGTAGCGGAGCCGATGCCGCCGGGCGGCGCGGCACAGAGCGTTCAAGCCAAACCCATCCTCGCGTGGCGGAACGAGGTCGACCTGCCACGGTCCGATCCCGACATGACCCGCATCGAGACCGTCACCTGAAGCCGCCTTCCACGGAACCCAGGTGCACTGCGGGGCATCAGGACGGCCCGGCCGGAGGCGTCGACCTTGATCTGCAAGAAGTGTGGTGATCTGGGCGGTCGGCGGAGAGGGCGCCTGATGCCGACGTAAGGACGATTCGGCGGTCGCCTCTCTTGTGAGGGCATCGAGATCCCCAATGGCGCGCTGATCCTGCAGCAGATGAGGGTGGTCCCCAGTGTCTGAGACGAGGGCGAACACCGAGGAAATCGTGGGCTACACGGCGGGGGTGTTCGACATTGCCGGGTCGGCACGGTGCCGGTGCAGCACTTGGCGGATCAGGCGATCGGCGACACCGCCAAGGCAGCTCCGGACGAAACGTCACTCTGGAAGTGTCGTGATCTGCCGCGAGTCTCGCGCGGCGGCCGACCCGAAGACCGGCACGCTCTGTGGCGACAGCTCGGCGCCGCCGGTGCGCAGTTGTGCCGATGTCAGTGCGCTCGATGGAGGCAGCGGGGCTGGGGGACGTCGTGTCTACGGGAGTCAGGCGACGTGGTTGTCGTACGTCGCGCGGTTGGCGAGCACGTCGTCCATGTGCATTTCGGCCCAGGCCTTCAAGCCGCGCATCATCTGGTGCAGGGAGAGGCCGAGGTCGGTCAGCTCGTAGGTGACCGTGACGGGGACGGTCGGCACCACAGTGCGGGTGATCAGACCGTCGCGTTCCAGGGAGCGCAGCGTCTGAGTCAGCATCTTCTGGCTGACGCCAGCCAGCAGGCGCGACAGCTCCGAGTACCGCATCGACCGGGGTTCACCGGCACAGCCGGCGCCGAACTGATGCGAGCCGTCGCTGCGTAGCGCGGCCAGAACCAACGTGACCCACTTGTCCGCGATTCGGTCGAGCAGGTGGCGGCTAGGACATTGCGCCAGGAAAGCGTCGTACTCCACCTTGGCCTGCGCCCTCTTCTGCGCCGCTGTCGTCGTTGTCATTGAACCGTTCCTTCCACCGCTGGGTGCGTTACGAACCTCTAGGTGCCTACTTCCCGCGAGAAAGTTACCCCCTGATAGTGGAGCAGTCATCCGTGATGCACCAGAACCGCTCAGCGCGACACGAAAGCCAGAGGTATGAGCATGGCCTCCACTTCCCTTCCCGGCGGCACCTGGACACTGGGAGACCTGACCGTCACCCGGTTCGGCTACGGCGCCATGCAGCTCGCCGGCCCCTGGGTCATGGGACCGCCGGCCGACCACGACGGCGCACTCGCCGTCCTCCGCGAGGCCGTCGAGCTCGGCATCACCCACATCGACACCGCCGACGCCTACGGGCCGCATGTCACCAACCAGCTGATCCGGGAGGCGCTGCACCCGTACCCCGAGTCGCTGCACATCGCGACCAAGGTCGGCGCGAACCGCGACCAGCAGGGCGGCTGGCCCCCGGCCCGTGACCCGGAAAGCCTGCGCCGCTCTGTGCACGACAACCTCGAGAACCTCGGTCTCGACGTGCTCGACCTGGTCAACCTCCGGCTCGGCAATGCTGAGGGACCCCAGCCAGGTTCGGTCGCCGAGGCGCTCGAGACGCTCGTCGAACTCCAGCAGCAGGGCCTGATCCGGCACCTCGGACTGAGCAACGCGACGCCGGAACAGGTCGCCGAGGTGCAGACGATCGCCCCGATCGTGTGCGTGCAGAACATGTACAACCTCGCGCACCGCCAGGACGACGAACTGATCGACGCGCTCGCCGACCAGGGCATCGCCTACGTGCCGTTCTTCCCGCTCGGCGGCTTCAACCCGCTGCAGTCCTCGGCGCTCTCGACAGTAGCCGCCCGGCTGGAGGCAACACCGATGTCTGTCGCCCTGGCCTGGCTGCTGCAGCGTTCACCGAACATCCTGCTGATCCCCGGCACCTCGTCCACGACACACCTGCGCGAGAACATCGCCGGCGCGGGACTTTCGCTCTCCGACGACGACCATGCCGAGCTGGACAAGATCGGCCGCTAACGCAACATCCGCCGGCCTGGCCTTGCCATGTTCGGCCGACTCACCGGACATCAGGCCACCCGAAGCCCCGGCCCGGTCAGATGAGGACGGCATAGGCTACCCGCCGACCCGAGGACGTCGAAGGCGACCTCGGGCGGCATCCTCGCCGACCTACCCGGCCCCGAGGAAACGCACTCAACTGCCGCGATGCGCGCTCGCCGGCCGTCCACTCGCGGAGTCGGTCTTCGGAGGTTCACGCCGCCGCTCGGCGAGCCGACCTGGCGCCGTGGATGCCGCCGTCACACCGAGTCCTAGACCTGGGAGTATGTGGTTGCTACCGTGCCCCGCCCGGTCCAGACGCGGGGCCGTGGTTTGACATCGGCGTGTTCGGGCCCGGCCGGAGCCGCCACACCCCCGCCCACAGTGCGTCGCGCCTTTGGGTGTCTCCCGAGCGGGTCGTACTGCGGCAAGTTTCGATATTTGCAGGACTCGACGTTCGTAGGCTGTTGGCTCAGTTGAATGGGAGGGCCACGTCACAGACCAGATCGCTGGGCGTGGCCGTGTCGGGGTCGGTGGGGTAGCCGTACACCTCTCGGGGTGGCGCAACGACGGTGTGGCCGTGGTCGTGTACCCAGCGTCGAACCACCGAGAATGCCGTGATGGCGGACTCCGGACGAGCCCTGCAGATGCTGAACCAGCTGCACGAACTGGGCGTACGCCTGTCCATCGACGACTTCGGGATGGAGTACTCGTCGCTGGGGCGGTTGAAGGACCTCCCGGTCCACGAGTTGAAGATCGACCGGTCGTTCGTCTCCGCCGTGCGAGCCAGGGGCAAGGAGCTCGCCATCGCCCGCTCCATCATCGAGCTCGGGCACAGCCTCGGCCTCGAGGTCGTCGCCGAGGGCGTCGAGGACCAGGAGACCTGGACGGAGCTGGAACTGCTCGGCTGCGACATCCTGCAAGGCTTCTACATCGCCAAGCCGATGCCGGCCGACAACATGCTGGGCTGGCTGGCCACGTGGCCACGACCACGCGGCCTCGCTGCCGTAGGCACGGGTGACAGTCAGCGCGCGAGGACACCCATGTTGAACGGCGCCGGGCACGGTTCAGTGTTCTTCCCGGAACGTGTTTCGTGGGCGTATCGAAAAATGCATACGCCAGTGCAACGGTCTTCCGTCTTCAGTGGAGGCATGAACCACAGCGCACCATCGTCAGCGCCAGGTTTGTCGACTGGGAAAGGACCGTGATCATGGACTCGGATTCGGTACAGGGCATCGACCGGCGGCGGCTGTTCAGATGGGGCGGACTGGCGGCCGCCGGCGTGGTGGCGGCCGGCGCGCCTCTGGTGAACGCCGGGCTCGGCCACGCCGACTCGATCCCAACCGCCTCGTCCGGGCACGACCAGATCCCGCCGGACACCCTGCCCGGCGGTGCCTACGACCGGTACGTGGCGCAGCTGGCCGCCGAGGGCAAGTTCTCCGGCGTGGTGCTGCTGTCGCACCGGGGCCGGACGGTGCTGTCCCGCAGCTACGGCATGGCCGACCGGGAGAAAGGGATCCCCAACCGCGAGGGCACCGCGTTCAGCCTCAGTTCGGCGGGCAAGCCGTTTCACGCGGTGGCCATCTTGCAGCTGGCCCAGCAGGGCAAGCTGCGGCTGTCGGACACGGTGGGCGCCCACCTGACCGGCTTCGCCAACGACATCGCCGAGCAGGTCAACATCCACCACCTGCTGTCCGGCACTTCCGGGCTGGACAGCCCGGTTGAGGACGTGCAACGCGTCTTCCAGAGCCGGGACGAGGTGCACGAGTACTACGAGCAGCGGGCCCGACAGGCGAAACTGGTGGGCGTCCCGGGCACTCCCGGCACCGCCCACGCGGAGGCGGAGGTCACCATTTCCGCGCTGATCGTGGAGGCCGTGGCCGGCACGACGTACTGGGACTACGTCCAGGGGAACATCTTCAAGCGCTGCGGCATGACCGGCTCGGCGTTCTACACCCGGCCGCAGTGGCTCACCGACAAGCACATCGCGCACCCGTACATGAAGCTGGCCAACGGCAGCGTGGTGGACGCCCTCCGCAACCTGGACCAGGGCAGCCCGTACCTGTACATACTCGGCAAGAACCCGGGCCGCGCCTTCATCGATGCCCCCGGGGACGGCGGCTTTGCCACCGCGCCGGATCTGGTCCGGTTCGCCAACGCGCTTCGCGACGGCACGCTGCTCGAGCGGCCCTGGGCCGACGTGCTCCTCGGGGCCAAGATCCCCCACGGGCCGGCGTCGTTCGGTGCGTACGGGCTCGCGATCGACATCGTCAATGGCCAGTGGGAGTACCAGCGTGCCGGTGGAAACCCCGGTGTCGGCGCCAACTGGAGCATCTACCCGTACACCGGCTGGGTCGCCGTCACCCTCGTCAACCGCGACACCGACAGCCTAGTGGACCTCCTCGAGCAGCAGACGCAGGCCATCACCGGGGCCCCGGCCGGTGGCGGGGCGGGTGGCTGAGGGGTGGGCGAGGATTCCGCGTATCGCGAGCGTATCCAAACGTGCATACGTCACCGCAACGGCCCTCCGTCTCTCATGAGGGCATGAACCGCAGCGCAGCCATGAAACGGCAGACTCCGCTGACAACCCGATCACCGCCAAATCTGTCGTACTTCCACCTGGACGCGAATCGCATCCGAAACAAGCCTTCAGCGGCGCTCCATGACATATGTCATGACCGCGCTGCGCGAATCGCATCGAGAACTGATTACCGGTGCGACTGCCGTGCGTGAGTACACCCGGAAAGGATGGGGGCGTGACACAGAACGATTTCCTCATCGCGCCCTCCGCGTCGGACGCGGGCTCCAGAATCGCCGAAGCCGGAAAACGGCTCCGTGGCCCCCGACCTGTCCCGCCGGGCGTCGAGTACCACCGTGTTCTCGCCGGCGACAAGCGCCGTATCGGGCGCGGCGTGCTCGCGCTCATCCTGCTGCTGTTCGGCCTGTTCGGCTTCGGCGGCATCATCGGATATGCCGGTGGGCAGATCGACCTGCACGTGTTCGGCCGCCACAACCTCATCGCCGGCGGCACCGAATACACGCCGATCATGCAGCTCGGCAACCTCGTGTCGATCGCGCTGCTCATCCCTTGGAGTATGTGCATCCAGCGCTGGCTCTACGGCGTGCCGGGAGCCTCGTTGCATTCGGTGCTCTCGAGGCTGCGCCGTGCCCGTATCGGTCGCGCTGTGATGATCCTGCTGCCGGTCTGGGCCGTCTACCTGACGGTGTTCACGGCGCTCTCGCCGTACAAGGTGATGGACTGGGCCGTGTCCGACCTGCTCTGGCTGTTCGCGATCACGCTCGTCCTCCAGCCGCTACAAGCCGCGGGTGAGGAGTACGGATTCCGCGGGCTTGCGTTCCGGGTTGCTGCGAGCTGGGGCCGGGGACCGCGCACCGCGCTCGTGATCGGCATCACCGTCTCGAGCATCCTGTTCGCCATCATTCATGGATCCACCGACATGTGGCTGAACATCTACTACCTCACGCTGGGCATCACCTGGTCGCTGATCACCTGGCGCACCGGCGGACTCGAGACCTCGATCGTGATCCACGCCGTGAACAACACGCTCGGGCTTGCGCTGATGCTCGTGATGCACAGCGACCCCGTCTCCGGCGGTGACCGCTCGTCGGGCGTCGGCTCGGCCATCTTCCTGATGCCGTGCGTGCTGATGGCGATCATCACCGCGGCGATCTGGTTCCGCACCCGTCGTACCGGCCCCGCGCGCACCCCCTGGCCCGAGGCGTCCGCTTTTGCGGTGTATGCGCCGAAGGCACAATGAGTGGCATGAGCGACTGGCCCGTGGTCAGCGCACGACGGTTCGAGACCTTCGTGCGCTGGTCCACGTACGCCGTCGTCACCACCCCGATTGTCACGCTGCTCAGCGGCCTGTTCGGGTCGGGGCTCCCCGTCGGCGAGCACCTCGTCACGATCATCGTGGCGACGGTGCTCGCCGTCCTGCTCGTCGTCGGCAACGTCCTCGTGAGCCGGCGCAGCGTCGACATCGTTGTCGGGCAGGAGCGCCGCCTGCCCGCGGCCGGCGTCGTCGCGTGGGCGGCGGTGCTCGTCGTGACGGTCGCAGCGCTCCTCACCATCCCGGCGCCCGCGACGGGCGTCACGGTCGCCGCGGCGGTCGGATCGGCAGCCGCGAGCCTCGTGCCGGTGCTCGGCGCACGCCGCACGCTGGCGCTGAATGCCGGCATCATCGCGCTGGCGATTCCGTTCGCCGCGCTCGTCGGCCTCCCGCTGCTCATCGTGAGCGTGCTGATCGTCAGCGTGGGGCTGTGGGCGGGCTGGTCGAGCGTGTGGACGCTGCGGGTGCTGAACGAGCTGCAGAGCGTGCACGAGGACCGGGCCGCGCTCGCCCTGGCCAACGAGCGGCTGCGCATCTCCCGCGATCTGCACGACGTCTTCGGCCGTACCCTCGCCACCATCGCGGTGAAGAGTGAGCTCTCCTCGGAACTCATGCGCCGCGGGCGCGTCGAGCGCGCCGCTGACGAGATGGCCGAGGTCCGCCGGCTCGCTGGGGAGGCCGGAGCCGAGGTGCGCCGGGTAGTCCGCGGGGAGTTGCAGACCACCTGGCAGGCGGAGCTCGATGGTGCCCAGTCGCTGCTCGGTTCCGCAGGCATTCAGTGCATGGTCACCGGTGACCCCGTTCCTGCCGGAGCCGCCGACGCGCTGGCCTGGGTCGTGCGCGAGGGTGTCACGAACATGCTGCGCCATTCCACGGCCACCCGGGTCACGATCGCCACCGCCGTCGAGGACGGCGAGGCCCAGCTCACCATCACGAACGACGGCGCTGGAACCGCGCCGCCGGGTTCCGCCGACCCGAATGCCGGAACCGGACTGCGCGCGATGTCCGAGCGCATCCGCGCGCTCGGCGGGCGGGCGGAGACGCGGCGTGACGGAGACTGGTTCCTGGTCGACGCAGTCGTCCCGCTCACAGAGGGAGAGAGTCCATGATCCGCATTCTCGTCGCCGACGATGAGCATCTCATCCGCGACGCGATCGCGGGGCTCCTCGACCTCGAGGACGACCTCGAGGTCGTCGGCCACGCCGCGTCGGGCGACGAGGCGCTCGCCGCCGCACTGCGCCTGCGGCCGGACGTGGCCCTGCTCGACCTGCAGATGCCCGCGCCGGACGGCATCGAGGTCGCCCGCCGGCTCACGGTCGAGCTGCCCGATTGCCGGGCCATCATCGTCACCTCGCACGGCCGCCCCGGCTACCTCAAGTCCGCACTCGCCGCCGGCGTTCGCGGGTTCCTGCCGAAGACGGTGTCGTCACGCACACTCGCACAGGTGGTGCGCAAGGTCGCCGGGGGCGGACGCCACGTCGACCCCGAACTCGCCGCCGAGGCAATCGGCGCCGGCGACTCGCCCCTCACACCCCGCGAGGCCGACGTGCTCGCCCTCGCCCGCGACGGCGCACCCGTCAGCGAGATCGCCCGGCGCGTCTCCCTCTCCCCCGGACACCGTACGCGACTATCTCGCCGCCGCCATCGCCAAGCTGCACGCCGCCAACCGCCACGAGGCCGCCCGTATCGCTGCCGAACACGGCTGGATCTCATGACGGCGGCCGGAGGCGAGCGTGGATAGGAAACCGGGGTTGAGCGTTCGCGTCAAACTCACCCTCAGCTACGCCGGATTCCTCATGCTTGCCGGCGCGCTGCTGCTCGCGACGGTGTGGGTGTTCCTCCTGCGTTACGTCCCCGACCGTGCGCTCCTCCTCCCCGGCTCCGGTGACATCCCCGCTGAGGGTGTTTTTCCCGTCCGATCCAGCCTCCTGCACGCATTCGCTCCGAGGGCCGCCGCCGTGTTGACATTCCTGCTGGCGTTCAGCCTCGTCGGAGGATGGATCCTCGCCGGCCGGATGCTCGCACCACTCACACAGATCACGGATGCGGCCCGGCTGGCCGGGAACGGGTCGCTGTCCCACCGGATCCGCATGAAGGGCCGCCAGGACGAATTCCGTGAACTCTCCGACGCGTTCGACTCGATGCTCGAACAACTCGAGTCCCACGTCGCCGAGCAGCAGAGGTTCGCCGCGAACGCCTCCCACGAACTGCGCACCCCGCTGGCGATCTCGCGGACGCTCCTCGACGTCGCCCGCAAGGACCCCACGCGGGACCGGGACGAACTCATCGAACGCCTGCGCGCTGTCAATACGCGGGCGATCGACCTCACCGAGGCCCTCCTGCTGCTCAGCCGCGGCGACCGCGGAGGCTTCACCCGCGAGCGCGTCGAACTCTCCCTCATCGCCGAAGAAGCCGCCGAAACACTGCTTCCCCTCGCCGAACAGCGCCGGATCACGCTCGACGTTACCGGCGGGGCGGCCCAGACCAGCGGCTCCGCTGAGCTCCTGCTGCGGATGGTGACGAACCTCGTCCAGAACGCCATCGTCCACAACCTCCCCGCCGGCGGCATCGTGACGGTCCACACCGAGGCGCACGGCGACACGAGCGTGCTGCGGGTCGAGAACACGGGACGCCGGCTCCCACCGGAACTGGTACCGACCCTCACCGAACCCTTCCAGCGCGGAACCGAACGCGTACGCACCGACGAGCACGCCGGTGTCGGCCTCGGCCTGGCCATCGTGCACAGCATCGTCCGCGCCCACGACGGGACCCTCGATCTCGCCCCCAGCCCCAACGGCGGTCTCCTCGTCACGGTCCGGCTTCCCGGCACGCCGTAGACACGACCGAGCTGAGGGCCCCTCGTGCAGCGCTACCAGTAGTGGCGCCGCCCGCCGACCGGCCGGCCGTCCCGCAGCAGGGTGGCGGCGAGCGCGAGGGCGGCCGCCCCGCCGGCGACGGCCCAGCCGGCGCTGCTGACGGTCCAGTTGCCGTAGTCGCCGCCGAAGGCGTACGGGAACACCGGAACGTGCCGTTCCAGCGGCCGGACGAGGGCCCAGGCGGTGACCGCCGGAACGACGGTCACCGCCCACCGCTGGCCCGGGGTGGCCTCACCGGCCGCGCGGCGCCGGGTGACCCAGGCGGCCGCGACCGCCGCGGCGGCCAGGCCCTGGGCGAACACCGCCCAGGGGTGGCCGTAGAGCTCGGCCCGGGCCCACCAGACGGCTGCGGCCCAGGCGGCCAGCAGCACGGCGATACCGCTTCCGCGGGCGGCCGTGCGCCAGGCCAGGCCCCGGGGTGCCGGGTCGACGACGGCGGCCGCCGGTTCGTCGAGACACCAGCCGACCGCGCCGGCGAGCAGCCCGACGGCCGTGCCCTGCAGGGGCCAGAGCGTCCAGTTGTCGTACCGCACCGCCTCGAACAGCCCGAACAGCAGCAGCGAGGCGATCGCGACCAGGGTCCACGGGACCGCCCGGGCGGCGTAGCGCAGCATCAGCCGCCGGCCCCCGCGATCGGGTTGGCGACCGCCTCGGGCAGGCCGAGCGTCATCGTGAGCACGAGCGCCAGCACCGCGACGGCGACGGCGGCACCGATCACCAGGCGCAGCCGGGCCCGGTCGGACTCCGGGTCGTGGTAGAGCGCGCCGAGAACGCCGAGTGCGCACACCGCGAGCAGGTAGGCGATCCATGCCTCAGGCGAGCCGGGCAGCGCCATCCAGTGCCCGGTGCCGGTGTTCCAGCCGATCGGGCCGTACCAGTACGTCCATGGCCAGACCACCCGCCAGTGCCACGTCGCCTGGAAGTTGCCCTGCATGAGGATCGTGACCAGCACGACCAGCACGACCGCAAGCGGCGTCACCCCGCGGCCGGGCAGCCAGCGGGCCAGGAACAGTCCGAGGATCGGGCCGCTCACCGCCGGCACCACGCCGAGCGCGAACATCACGGCGAAGACGTGGCCGTCGGTCATGGGCCCGAACGGGACGGTCGACGGCGCGGGTGGATGGATGTGGTACTGCGCCAGGGCCGCGGCGTACCACAGCAGCGCGACGCCGAGGGGCACGACCGCGGCCGCCGCCAGGGCCAGGGTCCGGGTGCGCTCGGGCACGGCGACCGACCCGGCGGCGGCCGCGGCCCGGTCGGATCGCCGGGCCAGGCTGGCCATGACGATGAGGCCGAGGACGCCGAGCAGGGCGGACGGGGCGACCATGCCCATGACCGAGGACGAGTAGTCGCCGGCGCCGTTGGTCGCGTCCGGGTTGAGGAAGTCGGCCACGCAGAGGGCGACGAGCAGGGCCGCGCCGAGCCAGAAGAGCTTGGCGACGAGGTAGTGGCGGATCTCCTGCCGGGCCAGGACGCCGAGCATCGAGGTGGCGGGGGGTCGGGCGGTCGTGGTCATGCCGCGGCTCCTTCGGCAGTGGCGCTTCTGAGCAGGAGGTAGGCGTCCTCGACCGTCGGCTCGACGGCCGAGGCGCCGGGTCCGGGCCGCCCGCCGACGGACCGGATGAGCCCGGTCCCGGTCTTCCAGGTCTGCACGGCGCCGGGGTTGGCGGTGGCGCCCTGGTGCACGCGGCCGGCAGCGCTGGCGAGCAGCTCCGGCACGCTGCCGTCGAAGCGGACCCGGCCGCCGTCCAGCACGACGACGCGGTCGCACAGCGCCGACACGTCCTCGGTCTGGTGGGTCGAGATCAGCACGGTGCCCGGCCGGCCGGAGAGCAGGCCGCGCAGCGACGCCCGCTGCTCGGGGTCCAGCCCGGTGGTGGGCTCGTCGAGGATCAGCAGCGCGGGGTCGCCGAGCAGCGCCTGGGCGATCGCCAGGCGCCGCCGCTGCCCGCCGGACAGCGCGCGCACCTTGACCGTGGCCCGATCGGCCAGGCCGACCAGGGCGAGCACCCGGCGTACCTCCGCGTGCCTTTGCTCGGTGTCGCCCCACTCCTTGAGCACAGCGATGTAGTCGAGGAACCCGAACGAGGTCATGCCGCGGGGAAAGGTCACCTCCTGCGGCAGGTAGCCGATCCGGCGGCGGGCCGCGGTGCGCTCGGCCTGGGAGCCGGTGACCTCGTGCCCGGCCACGGCGACCGTGCCGGTGCTCGGGGCCAGGGCGCTGGACAGGATGCGCAGCAGCGTCGTCTTGCCCGCGCCGTTGGGCCCGAGCAGGCCGATCACGCCGGCGTCGAGGCGCAGCGTGGTCGGGTGCAGCGCGGCCGTACGGCCGAATGTCTTGGAAACGGCGTCCAGGGTGGCGGTCATCGGGCGACCCTCCGGGCGTGTCGGGAGTTGGTGAGGTGGACGAGCACGAGGCCGAGGACGGCCACGGCGAGGGCGAACCCGGCCTGGCCGGCGGCGGTGGCGACGGCGCCGATGCCGCCGGTCCCGGCGGCGGCCGCCGCGGCGACGAGCCAGCCGGCGCCGACGACCGCGCTGGCGATCCGGGCGGTGAGCCAGGTCAGCAGGATCAGCGTGGCGACGGTGAGCGCCAGCCCCGGCAGCAGCCAGATGGCGAAGTAGCCGTGCAGGGCCGGCACGACCAGGGCGACCGCCACGGTCAGCGGGACCGCCGCGGTGAGCGCGGCGACGGTGCGCAGCAGCGCCAGGCGCAGCTTGGAGAAGGGTGTGGTACCAGTGACCTCGCGGAACGGGTCGGTGGCGTCGTACGTCGCCACCACGGCCAGCATCGGGACCAGCGGCGCGAGCACGAGGAACAGCGCCGGCGGCCCGCCGGGCAGGTGCACCGGCGCCATGGCGGTCACGACAGCGCACAGGACGGCGGCGCCGACCGCGACCGACCAGGACAGCAGCAGGTCGCGGGCGGCACCCACGACGACCAGGTCAGTCTCCGGGACGCCGAGGCGGGCGAGGATTCGGTACGGCCAGGGCCGCCGCGGCCGGGTGATCTCCGCGTGCACCGCCCGCCAGAGCGACTCCACGTCCCGCACCAGCGCGCGGGCGGCCCCGCGGCACTGCGGGCAGGACGTCACGTGCTGCTCCACGGCCGCCTCGGCCACCGGGTCGAGCCGCCCGTCCGCGTAGCGCCGCCAGGTCGGCTCGTCGACGTGCCAGCTCATGCCAGTCCCCCCATCAGCAGCTGCCGCATCCGGGCCTTGGCCAGGCGCACCCGGCTCTTCACGGTCCCCTGCGGCACCCCGAGCAGCAGCGCGGCTTCCTTGGTACTGAGCCCGTCGAGCACGGTCACCTGCAGCGCCTGGCGCAGCTCCGGCGACAGCCCGCGCAGCGCCGCCGCGAGGTCGCCGTGCTCGACCGCGACCAGCAGCTCGTCCTCGGCGCTGCGCAGGCTGGGCGACAGGGCGGCGATCACCTGCTGGGTGACCGGCGTCGCGCCCTGCCGCTGCCGCAGCCGCGACACGAGCTGCCGGATCGCGATGCCCCACAGCCACGCGCCGACGTCACCGTCGCCGCGATAGCGCCCGGCGTTACGCCACACGGCGACGAATGTGTCCTGCACCGCCGAGGCGGCCAGTTCCTCGTCGGGCGTGCGCCGCCGCAACCGCAGCAGCAGCCAGGCCGAGTGCCGCCCGATCAGCTCCCGCAGCGCCCCTTCGTCACCGGCGCCGACCCGCGCCAGCAGGTCGGCGTCGCTCGGCGGTGGCTCTTCCATGCCCCCACTGTCGCGGGCACCACCCGGATCGGATCACCGTCCACCCGACCATTTTTCTACGCCCGTCCCCGGCCTGCAGGCCGCTGAGGGCGATCCAGCGTGCCGGTAGGCGGGCGGCCAGGTCGTGCAGATCTTGGGAGGATTGCGCGTCGTTGGGTTCAGGCGCTTTCGGCGGTGATGTGCAACGGGTCGTCGAGGAAGGCGGCGAAGCCGAGCTCTGCGGCTCCCAGCAGGGCCGCGTCCTGGCCGAGGATGCCGGGCCGCAGGTCTGTCGGCCGTCGGGTGTCAGGCGTGGTGTGATGGGCGATCCTCGCGTGTACCTGTTCTGCGGCGCCGGCGTATACGTAGCGCAGCGTGCCGTCGAGGATGACGACCTGTGGGCGGATGAGGGTGATCAGGTTGGCGATGGCGATGCCGAGCCAGTCGCCTGCGATGGCGAGAGCTTTCGCGGCCGTTTGGTCGCCTGCCGCAGCGTCACGCACCATCGCCGGGACAGCGTCGCGATGGCCGGCCTCGGGGTCACGTCCCGCGGCCGCCAGCAGGGCGTCTCGGCCGAGTTTGGTGTCGAGGCAACCGAGTGAGCCGCATGAGCATGGTCGTCCGTGCTGTGGGTCGACCAGCATATGGCCGATGGCGGGCGTCTGTCCGTCGTGGCGGCCGAGGTTCGCGCCGTCAACAACGATGCCACCGTCCACGCTGTCGCCGCCCTGCAGGTAGACGACGTCGCGGAAACCGGCGCCGGCGCCTCGTTCTCGCTCAGCGACGGCGGCCAGCTGGGCCCGGCGACCGACAGCGACCGGTCGTCCCAGCAGGCGTTGCAGGTCGGTCCCAATGGTCGTGGGTTCTGCGCCGAGCGCGGCTCCCATTCCTACGCACGCGGAGCCCGGCGTGGCTGACTGCTGTATCTGCTGGCTGAGTTCCGCAAGGACGTCACACATGTCCCGGCCGCCGGGGCGCGTGGGCGTGTCGGCTTCGCGGCGGTCCAGCAGTTGCCCGCCGAGGCCGACTCGGGCGGCTACCGGCCGGTCTGTTCCGATGTCGAAGGCCAGGACGTGGGCACGCTCCGGTCGCGGGCGGACGACCAACGACGGGCGCCCAGCCCCTGAGCGGGCGGCCGCATGCTGGTGCTCAAGTAGGCCCGCGGCGGCAAGTTCCCTAGTCAGGGCCATGATCGTGCTGCGGTTGACGCCCATCTGGCGGGCCAGAGCAGCGCGGGACATCGGACCGCTGCGATGCACATGCTTGAGCAGGGTACCCAGGCTCGGCCGGGACCGGCTCATGCTCGCCGGCCGTCGGGCTCGGGCTGCGACCGGGTGGCGCCGACCACCTGGGCCGTCTCCGCCGGGCCGGTGAACAGGTGGGTGTGCAACCCGAGGCGTTCAGCGGCGTGTACGTTCTCGGCGCGGTCGTCGATGAACAGCACGCGGTCGGGGGCCAGCCCGAGTTCGTGGCAGCACCTGAGGTACGCGTCGGCGTCCGGTTTCGCCCGGCCGATGCGGCAGGAGAAGGCGACGAGGTCGGTGTGTTTGGCCGATGGGGACTGGTGCCGGGCGATGACACCGAACAGGTCGAACAGGATGAGGTCGGGCATGTCGATCACACCTTGTGGACGATGGTGCCGGCGGCGGTGAGGGCGTTCGTGTGCTCGTCGTCCGCGTCGTCGGTGGTGACGACCATGCTGAGGGCGGAGACGGGCGTGACGTAGGCCAGGGCCGTGCGGGAGAACTTGGCCGGTTCGGCGGCCGCGATGATGCGGTGGGCGGATGCGATGATCGCGCGTTTGATCGCGGCGTCGGCGAGGTCGTAGGCGGTCATCCCGGCCGGGGTCAGCCCGCAGCA